>JACCVJ010000152.1 GCA_013698215.1 Tatlockia sp.
ACACCGCTTAACTGTGCGGCTTCGGCGAAAACCTCTGCTTGTCTCAGTCCATTTTGACCAAGAGTAGAATCTAAAACCAATAGCGATTCAACCTTAGCATCGGGGGCTTTTTTATCAACAATGCGACGAATTTTACTGAGTTCGTCCATCAAGTTTTTCTTATTTTGCAAGCGTCCCGCCGTGTCTACCAGCAATAACTCTATAGAGCGAGATTGAGCGGCTGCGATCGCATCAAATACTACGGCGGCGGGGTCGGTATTTTGTCCAGGATTAGCAATTACTTCCGTTCCACTTCTTGCGCCCCAAATTTTCACCTGTTCTACCGCCGCCGCTCGAAAAGTATCCGCCGCGCCAATTAAGCATTTATAGCCCGATTTTTGGGCAATGTTAGCGAGTTTGCCGATAGTTGTAGTTTTGCCTGCGCCATTAACCCCCGTCATCAGCCAAATATTCAGGGTGTCTTTTTCTGGGACAAAGGTGCGAGAATATTTTTCTAAAGGGCGATCGAGCATATCGCGGAGAATTTGCTTAAGGTAGGAAACCGCTTCGTCGGCGGGTAAGGCTTCTTGTTTAAGTCGCTCTTGCAGGGCATTAATTATATAGTCAGTAGCTTGTACTCCTACGTCAGCTTGCAGTAGTAAGGTTTCTATTTCGTCTACCGCCGCTTGATTGAGGGGCCCTTGACCGACGATTGCTTTAAGTTGATTAACTATACTGCGGCGGGTTTTATCTAACCCTTGCCGGAGTTTTTTGAGCCAGGTAATTTCTTCTAAAGATACATCTTCCGGGCGGCGACCTTGAGCGGCTAAAATTTCTAAGGGCCACAAAAACCCTTCATCAAAGGCAACTAATAATTCTTCCGTCGGCGGAATTTGCGGTAATGCTTCGGTTTCAACTTCAATGGCTGTAGCTTTGAGCCTTTCTATTCTTGCTACTCTGTCGGCTTCCGTTTGCGCCCAAAATGGTAAGGGGGGTGTTTCTATCTCTTGGGGAGCAGCTAGAGTTTCTGAATCTGGCTCGTCAACTTGGGCAATAATCGTCTCTATTTCTAGTTCGCTAACTTCCGAAACTAACGTTTCTGCATCTGGTTCGTCAACTTCCGAAACTAAGGTTTCTGGCTCTATTATAGATTCCTCAGTAATACTATCTTCTTGTGGGTCGGCTGATTTGCGGTCAACTTCACCGTTTTCTTGTTGCTGTTGTTGAATATTTTGGTAAGCCGCTTTAGCCAATTTTAAGTATTCTGCCGCAACGTCTTGCTCAGAAGCTGTGGGCGCTTCTGGTTCTACCTCCGCCGGGGTAATATCGGGTTCTTCTTCTGGGGTAGGAGTATCTTTATCGTTAAATTGACGGCGGAACCAATTAAAAACCATTTTTACTTAAATTGGGGAGGTACGGTCGAAGGAATCTAGGACAGATTAAGAAACTGGAGCGGTGGGAGCTTTTAGTTGCTCTGTGACGCGGCGCATTACACCATTAATAAACTTATGTCCTTCATCGCTGCTGTAGCGTTTAGCAAGTTCTACCGCTTCGTTGATGGCAATGCGATCGGGTATACCTAAAAATAAGATTTCGGAAATCGCAATTCTGAGAATATCGCGGTCAATTTTGGCTAACCGATGTACTTGCCAATCTACTAAAGCTGCCCCTAGTATTTCATCTATTTGCTTGACTTTGGCGCTAACTGTCGCCACAACACTAACGGTATAACTGCGGACTTCTTGTTGGTTTGCAAGTTGTATCCACTCTGGCATTTCTAAGGCTACACCCAAGCGATTAATCGCACTTTGGGTAACTTCTACTGCTTCGTTCACCATCACCCGTGCTGATTCTACGTCGGCGGCGCGAATTTCGCTGCTAAGTAAGCGATCGCTACTGCGTTGTAATTCTGAGGATGCTGTTGTTAGCGCGTCTTGGGCTTCGGTAGTAAGAGTGCGGATGGCGGCTAGGAGTAAATCTGATATTTCTTGATTTTCTAGCTGTTCTGGTGATTGTGTGCGTTGGCTCAAGCTCAATAGCGCGAGTTCCCTGGCAATTCGGCGAGGTGTTTGGGTTTGCATAGCAATTATCGGAAAGGATTTTTAAGAAAGGGCGATGTCTATAAAATTGTTTCTGGGTGGGGTGCTTCGAGTTTTAAATCGTTTCCGGGTAAGGAATTTATTAGGGTGTTGGGGGCGACAATCCCGCCTGAAATGACTACTTTAAAAGCATCTTCAATCGACATGGATAAATTGATTACTTCGTCTTCGGGAACTACTGCGTACCATCCGGTAGTTGGGTTTGGAGTTGTCGGAATAAATACACTTATTACCGGGCGCACCATTTGGGCTTGAATTTCATTACTCATGCTGCCCGTAACAAAAGCGATCGCCCATATTCCTCGTCTGGGGTACTCTACTAAAATCACGCGCCGAAATTTGCCGTTAGTGTCTTTAAGTAAGGTTTCAAGTAGTTGCTTTAAAGTTTTATAAACGGCTCCGGCTAAAGGAATCGCCTCTAGTACATCTTCGCCCACGTCTAGCAACCACCGTCCGCCTATGTTGCGCGCCATTAAGCCAATGAGCAAAATACACAGTAAAGGTACTGCTAACCCAACTCCCAGGTTCAGCAAAGTTACTAATATTGGGTTCAGGTCGTCAAAGGGATTTATTTGTTTGGGAATCCGGGTGAGAAAGTTTACAACCCAACTTGCGACCGTAATTGTTAGCCAAATTGTGGTAGCTAAGGGAATTACTACCAATAACCCGGCGATTAAGTCATTCTTCAAATCTTGTTTGAAGCGTTCAAGCACTAATTGCTCACTCTCCTTTAATAATTGCTTTTGAGGTTTTACCGACACGCACTTAAAACCCAACGATTAGATAAAGTCTATGTTCTTACTTTAAGTCTTAGGGTTATCGCTAAAAATTACTTTTAGTTACATATACTCAGCATATATACACCTTCAGGCTCAAAAATCGTCACAATTATTTTTATTGTAGGTTAGATTAGGTTTCGCTTGGGTTTTGGCGCGATTTCTTGGCGCTAAGTAGACTCCTTAAACCCATCCAGCCAATAAAAATATAAGCAGTCGATATCAATAAACTACGGACAGTCATTCTAATACTAGACTGTAAGGCTTCTTGTTTTGCTTGATTTACCAATTTTTGCTTTTGGGTTTGGAGTTGAGCGAGTCTTTTACTCCCCAGAGCAACCGGATCGCTTTGCTGGACTAAAAAGTCCTCTAAAGCATTGGGGTTAGCTTTAAATTGGCGCAGGAGTTTTTTTTCATTTTCGGGAGTGCGATCGCTATTGATGGCTTGATTAAACTGTTGTTCGTTTTGCAGTAAAGCTGTAACTTGGGTTTTAAATTTATTTTTGTCAGATTCTAGCTTAGTGCGGACATTGGGATCGCCTAACTGAGCTTGCGCTTGGCTGATTTCGTTTTGCAACTTGGCTTCTTCTTGGGAAGAATTTTCATTGATGCGCTCTACGGCTCTAGCGCTTTCGGTATTTACATTATTGATGTGCAAAGGAATCATTACCAAAAACAGCAATCCCAACAAACTAGATAATAATAGCGCCCAAAATTTCAAGCTTAACCACGATGGGGGCTGAGTTAAGGTATCATTATTACTGCGCTCGAACCAGTAGCCTACCATCAAAAAGGCTAGTCCAATTACGGGAGTGATCCCCCGATCTACAGTAGCGGTAATAAAACCAATTTGCCACAAAGCGTCTCGTTCTCCCGCCGGAAAAGCAAGAATTACAAAGTCTAATAGAAAAGACAAGATTAATACTATCCCCACCAGTTTTAAAGTCTGGGTAATAAAAGGGGATTGAAAATTATTGATAGCTTTCATTGGTTTTCAGTAAATTTAAGATTTGCGATCAAGATTAATAGCTTGTTCTAAGGCTGATTTTTCTTTAATTCTACGAGCATAAGGCTGGAGCTTGCTTAAATGCAAACCTGTAAGCATACTCAAGTTTTCTAATGTTATGCCCTTGCTCAACATTTCTATACACCATGTTTGCCCTGCTTGCTCAATGATTGGCGATCGCCCGTCCAGTGTCAATAAGTTTTCTGTTGATCTTTCCCAACACAAATCTATATCTAAAGCAGACATTGGCAACCCTGCATCATTAAGAAACAACGCCGGATGCTCGTCTTTACGGCTTCTAAGCCAAACAGTTAAGGGATTGCGAGTGTAAGATCCGTAGCGTTTACCCATAATCCATTGATTGACGGGTACTTGTCTTGAGTTTATTTGCAATAAATGGCGATCGCTCTCATTAATTTGCTGCGACTTTTCTAAACTAGCTATTTCTTGTTTCGACAACCCAGCACCAAACAAAACGTACATTAAAGCGTAGTCTCTTAGTTGCGCTTTTTTGGCTCTATGCAAAATCTCGTGGACTAAAGAAGCTGGTAAATCGTTAATTGGAGTTGCTGTAGTTTCAGCTTTTAGCAATAGTACCAAATCGTCGATAAATTCAGTGAGATCGCGCCACAACTGTTGTTCAGTACAAGTGTTTTCAATGACGAAATAACCCAATAAAGCTGCAAGGAGCATACTTGCTAATTTTTCTGGGGCTAATCCGCAGTCGGGGGATTTTTCCATTGCGGGGGCGAGATACTTTGCCAAGTAGCTATTTGCTTCGTTTATTCCTTTGCTTAAGGCTTGGCGATTTTGAGGGGGATAATGCCTAGCTTCACCGATCAAAGATAGTAATAATTCCGGTGTTTGGGCTACAGATTGAAGAAATGCGATCGCATATTGGGCTACAGCTTCTCCTAAACTATCTACTTGGGCGGGAATAAGTAATAATTCCCCTGGTTGCTTAAAGGCTGCGGATTCTTCCATTACCGCCAACATTAATCCCTGTTTATTGCCAAAATGCCGGAATAAGGTTACTTCGTTTACTTGCGCTAATTCTGCTACGGCTTTAGTTGTAGTCTCTGTAACTCCAAGAGAAGTAAACAGCTTCAAGGCTGCGTCTATTAATTTCTGTCTGGTAGAATTTTGATTAGACATAAAAATGTAAGTGATACTTGCATTTTGAACAGGTTGTTGTTAGACTAGAAATGTAAGCAGCACTTGCACAACTTTAATTAATATAGCGTTTTTGGCGCTGGCAATCTTTTATACAGGTAAACTTATGACTGCACGCTCAGTAATAACTGAGAGTAAGCCACCGCTTCCTCTTAGCTGGATTAGTATTGGTTTTTTTGCAGCTTTTCACGTTTTCGCGGTGTTGGCGGTGGGGTGTTTCTCTTGGTCAGCCTTGGGAGTAGCATTATTTTTACATTGGCTGTTTGGTAGTATTGGGATTTGTTTGGGTTATCACCGATTACTAAGCCATCGTAGCTTTCAAGTACCCAAATTATTAGAATATGCGATCGCAATTATCGGAGCTTTGGCAATTCAAGGCGGGCCAATTTTTTGGGTAGCGGGACATCGTTTGCATCACGCCTACACTGAAGACGAAGAAAAAGATCCTTATTCTTCAAGGCGTGGTTTTTGGTGGAGTCATATTGTCTGGCTTTTCTACCCACGTCCAGAGTTTTTTGACTATAAGCAATACAGTAAATTTGCCCCAGACTTAGCCCGCGATCCTTTCTACCGTTGGTTGAATCGCTATCACTTGGTTTTGCAGATTCCTTTAGCTGCAATATTATACGTCTGTGGTGGGATGCCTTTTGTAATTTACGGCATTTTCTTAAGGTCTGTATTACTGTGGCATAGCACCTGGTTAATTAATTCAGCAACGCACCTTTACGGCTATCGCAATTTCCCCGACACTAAGGACGATTCCCGCAATCTATGGTGGGCAGCAATTTTGACTTATGGCGAAGGCTGGCACAATAACCATCATGCTTACCCCAAAGTCGCTAAAGCCGGATTGCGTTGGTGGGAAATCGATGTAACTTGGTGGGCGATTAAAACTTTGCAGATGCTTGGCTTGGCTAAAAAGGTTTCAATGCCGCCAACTAGGTAAGAGGGTGAAGTCTTAAATCTCCTCAGTCATAAATTAAGTTAAATAGAAAGAGCGTCATATAAATTTGATGCTCTTTTTAAGCATAGTTATGACTACAACAGATATCTTAGTTTTAGCGATTGGCGGGCTAGTTTCAGGAATTATGGCAGGTTTGTTAGGTATTGGCGGAGGTGTAATATTAGTACCCCTTTTAGTCTCTTTAGGAAATGAGCCTATTAAAGCTACAGCCACCAGTAGTTTAGCAATTGTAATTACTTCGGTTTCTGGCAGTATTCAAAATTGGCGCATGGGTTATTTTAACTTAAAAAAAGTAATTCAATTAGGGATTCCAGCTTTAATTACTGCTCAACTAGGCGTAATTTTAGCAATTAATATTCCGTCTTATATGTTACTAGCTTTATTTGGAGTTTTACTGCTAACTAATATTTATTTAGTCCAACTACGAAAACAATTGCTTACAGCAGGAAACCTAGAGAAACATTCCTTTAATCTAACTATTGCAAGAATAGCGATAGGAGGCGCGGGAGGTCTTTTAGCAGGCTTATTTGGTGTAGGTGGAGGTGTCATAATGGTTCCCTTGCAAATGCTACTTTTAGGAGAACAGATTAAGCTTGCAATTCAAACTAGTTTAGGGGTAATTATTAGCACGGCGGTATCTTCTTCTATAACCCAAGCTTATGCAGGAAATGTACTATTTATTCAAGGAATAATCTTAGGATGTGGTGGGTTAATCGGAGTGCAAATTAGTACCCGTGTTTTACCAAAGTTGCCCGATAATGTTGTTAGTACCATATTTCGCAGCTTTTTGGGAATATTATCAGTTTATATTTTTTATCGGGCTTGGTTGAGCTATCAGGGGTTAGCCAGCTAATGTTAGCTAAAGGTTTGCAATAGCCAGCGATTGATTGCGCCATCATCTTCGGTTTGGCTGCGTTTTAAGGCTGATTCTACAAGGGCGATCGCAAGTCCTGGTAATATTAAAGATTCTTCAACTGTACCGCTACGTCCATCGGAGATGGAAAAAGCGATAATATCATTGCTATTAACGTCTATTACCCAATACTCTTGTATTCCTGCGCGATCGTATAGTAGCCGTTTTCGCCCTAAATCGTCATTTAGAGATGTTGCGCCAAATTCTATTACTAAGTTAGGTGCATTAAACTTTGAAAGATCGATAGGAGAATTATTGCGAGGTGGAAAATTAAACTCCTCACCAATATAAAAAGCTAAGTCTGGTTGAAATTCTCTTACGTTTGGCTGACGAAAACTACAATTAGTTAAGCCTTTAATTCTAATATTTTTTACAGTTGCATACAGACTAATGATATTAGCAATTATATGGTTATCCTGACTATGGCTAGAACCAATTGGGGGCATTTCGATTTTTAAGTATTTTTGCTCATAGTAAAATTTACCACCTTCATACTCTGGATTATCAGCTAAGTTTACAAAGTCTTCCCAGCTTCCTATTACCCAGATATTTGTTAATGTTTGTGTAGGTGCTGTACTAATCATGACGTTGTACCTCAATGATTTCAGTATATTCAAACTCGTTAGGACTTTGCCTAACCAAAGAATAGCGATCGCTATTTATTTGAATTGAATCTTCTTCACAATCTAACTTAGGAGAATTGTAGGTAAGTATGTATTCTCTACCTATATAATTTGCCATTTCTTGAGCAACTTCACCGCGCCATTGGGTTTTAGTCACTAATACAACTAATTGATTTGCTAAGTTAGGAATTGTCTTCGCAATTTGCCTTCTATACATTTCGTCTAAAGTACCAAAAGGTGAATCCATTACTATCGGAAAGGTACTACTATCAGAAACCATCAATAACTTATTTTCGCTCCATTCTCGCACGCGGTCGATAATTGCACCAATAAAAGATAAACTAAGTATTTGATTTTCCCCTGTGGAAGCTGCAACGGTAGCATTTTGCCAGGTGGTGTTTTCTATTAATGTTAATTCGTACTTTTCGCTGAGTTTTGGTATATAAGGAGTAAAGGATATTTGAGCAAATATCTGTTGTACTTTTTGCTCTAATAACAAACGAAATTGTTGCTCTAATCTTTTTCTAACTTCAATTAAGCGCTCAGTAGCTTCTTGCGTTGCTGTAATTCTACGTTGCGCTAAAGCTTGCTTTTGTTCGTTCATTTTTTGTTTAGAAACTTGTTTAACTAATTCTCCTACTTCAATTGTCAAATCGTCTAGCTTTTGCTGATTTGCTCCTTGCTCTAAAATTAGTTCTCGAATTTTTGTTTCTGTGATATCTATGCGCTTTTGTAACTGTTGTATATCCTCATTTGGATAATTTATTAGTTTTTCTCTAATAGTATCTAACTCGTTTTCTAACGTCGATATATCCGTTCTATACTGCTTAATATTATCTTGCTGGCGATCTACTTCTTGCCAAAACTCAGGGACTTGTTTATCAATTTCATCTACTTGCGCTCCCATGCGAATCGCTATTTCTTCTACATCTGAAGAACCTGCTTTATCTAGCCAAGATTCTACTAATTGATGGGCGTGAGTACCAATTATTAACTCTGCACCGCAAATACAACGTTTTTGTTCTAACAAATCTCCGACAAACTGGCGCTTAATTCCTGTAGGCAATTCTCCTCTTTCTCTCAAGCCATCAATAATGTTTCTAAACTCGGCGGTAACATCTGCAAGCAAAACTGTATAACCCCGTGTGGAAATCACTTTTTTAAGATGTCTTTTGCTTGTTTTAATGTTTCTTTGAGTAGCTTACTTTGTTGCTCTAATTGCTCGCGCCGACTTTGAAGTTCTCCAGCGCCACTTAACTCTAATAAACGCTCCCCTATATTTTTTCTAATTTCTTCTTGGTACTGCGATTCTGTAGATATTTCTTTTTGTCGTGCTAATAGTTCGTTAATGTTTGTTTCTAAACTCTCTTGTTCTTTCAAGAGTTTTTTGGTTTCTGAATCACCAATTATTTTTAATTCATCTTCTAAAGTTTTTCTCGCAGCTTTTAAATGTTCTACTGCCCGATTTAATACTTTTATTCCTAATAATTCTTTGGTAGCTTCGGCAATTTCTCCCTTCTTTTCATCTCGAACAAGTCGCTCGATTCTTTCGCCATCAAAAAAGAAATATTGATATAATGTCTCTGGTAAAATTCGCCCAATTATATCTTCAGCTAGTTGGGGAGATACTACCCATCTTCCATCATCGGCGGCTATGTAAGGAGATAGTTTACTTTTGGTATGTTCGATTTTATCGTTAGTTCTATAACCATAACAAGAGCGTCTAAAACGATAGCGTTTGCCATCATGTTCAAAGACAAGATTTACCCAACATTCAACAGATTCACCTATTTGTACTTCGCTTACTGCTCGTTTATTTACTAATTGATCTTCTACCGCAAAGGCGGCGGTAAATTTTTCATACAAAACCCAAGTAAAAGCATTGAGTAAGGTTGTCTTTCCCGCGCCGTTATTACCATGAATAACCGTTGTGTTTCGCTCTCCGCCTGCTAAAATAATTTCCGGTGTCATGCTATAAAATTGACGAAAATTATTTAATTGAATTGACATCAATTTCATTGTACTTCTTCCTTGATAATTTTGAGAATATCGTCGTTAATATTCCAAGGACTTTTCATGTATAATTTATCTTTCTCAGCTTGTAATACTTTTTCAATAATGTTTTTAACTTCGGGTGGCGCGGTTATAATCGGTGCTTGAATGTCGTTGATATTAGTTTCTTGATTCATGTTGGTATCTCTAAACGCACCAAATAAAAAGAATGAATGTATTATTTTAACTAAGCTTACAAGTCTAGCAATCCGTACTCTTTTTGTAACGCTAGTAAAGTGCTTCTGGCTTCGCCTGCATTGTCGGCTAAATCGGCAAATTCGATAAATCTTTTTAATTCTTTTCTTAGTAAGTTGCGCTCTACTTCCCAAGTTTGCCGATCTAATTGCGGTGGTATAACTATCATGTCAAATAGAGTAGCGCGTTGTTTGCCAGGATAGGGGCGCAAAATTCTTCCTCGCCTCTGAATAAATTGGCGCGGATTGCTGCTACTAGCTAATATTACGGCAGTTTTGATGGCGGGAATGTCTACCCCTTCATCTAAACAGCGAATTGCGACTAATCCTTGTAAGTCTTGGTTTTCAAACTGTCGGCGTAATTCTTCGCGCTGTGCTAACGGGGTTTCGGCGGTGTAAGTATTGACTCGATAATTTAACTCTGCACCCAAAAGCTTAACAACGGCGGCGATTTGGCGAGTGTTTTCGTTACTAACAGCCCCTTCAATTGTCCCATCTCCGCAGTAAAATAAAGTGTGATGGGTATGCAGGCGATCGCACATCAACTGTTTTAATGCTAATAATTTGTTAGACGCACAACCTACTAATCTTGCTCTCTGCATCAATAACGCTGTTAAAGCTTCGTTATTTTTGATGTTTTCTTTCGAGGCTAGTATCCAACCAATTCTAGTAGTTAACCGCGCATAAGCATAAGCTTCCGGTTCTGTCAAGTCTACAAGAATGGGGTAGTAAAGGTAGTGAACTAAAGCCCCTTGAGAAATCGCATCTTTTAAAGTAAGCTCTGGTTGTAATACTTTGCCAAAGTAGTCAAAAATAAATTCTGTACCTTGTACGTCAAAATAGCGCTCTGGAGTAGCCGATAAAGCCAGACGTAAGCCAATGTTGCGAGGTAAACTTTGTTCTAGTTTGGGCGCGCCTAAATTGTGGGCTTCATCACCGACTATTAAAGTTTTTTCGGGGAAGTATTTTAGCTGAGATTGTAAACCTTCCCCCATTAAAGTTGAATTTGTCGTAATTACGGTAACAAAAGCTTGGTTTCCCGCCCGGACATTGTAAAGTTGAGTAGATAGCTGACTTTGCCAGCCAGTGACGCTTTCAAAAGCTAAAACGGGGAATAACCCAAATTTCTCACTTTCGCGCGCCCACTGGCTGACTAGATGGCGGTAAGGGCAGACTACCAGCAATACCTGCAAGCCAATTTTCTGATATAGTTCGCAGGCGATCGCTAAAGCAGTGATAGTCTTACCGCTACCCGTTGCCATTTTCAGCGTTCCCCTACCAGAATTAATAAACCAGTTAGCGACGGCTTGCTTTTGATACTGTCGCAATTGAATTGTTAACGGTATTCGCGGACATCCATGTTGCGTTGTAACGCGGTAATTGCCACGATTTTCCTTAACTAATCGCTGGAGTAAATTGGGCTGTCGCTGGGTTTGATTCTGCGTTAGGTACATTGACTCTAGTACGGTTAGTTTTTAAAGTAATATTTCATACCTTTAGTTATAACCGCGCCAAACTCCAATTAGTGCGCCTTGTACCTGTACTTGAATTGCGTCTACTTCTATCGGCGTGTATTTGGCATTGGCAGGTTTTAACGTTACGCGACTTCCAAAGCGATAGAAATGTTTTAATGTTGTACCGT
This sequence comes from Tatlockia sp., assembly GCA_013698215.1. GTDB lineage: Bacteria > Cyanobacteriota > Cyanobacteriia > Cyanobacteriales > Chroococcidiopsidaceae > Aliterella. The sequence goes on from JACCVJ010000152.1 coordinate 11,422, forward strand.
GTCCATCAACCATTGCGGCAACAATTGTACCGTTTTTTAGCTGATCTGGCTCTAGTACGGGGCGCATTAATACTAAATCGCCTTCGGTGATATGTTCGTCGATCATGCTGTCACCCATGACGCGCAGAGCGAAGGTTTGGGGGGGTACAACCTGATGCAAAAAGTCTATTTGCTCTACGGTGTCAGTAAATGGTTCAATTAAACCACCTGCTGCGATCGCACCTAAAACCGGAACTCCCGCGCGAACGCTTTGAATAATCCGAATTGTTCTAGCTCTACCTTCTGTCCATTCTATATATCCTTTGGCGCGTAAATGTTCTAAACGACTTTGTACGGGCGCAGGCGATTTTAATTGCATCGCCTGCATCATTTGTCTAATCGATGGCGAGTGCTGGTACTCGTGAACATAATTCACTAACCAGTTATATAATTGTTGTTGAGCTTCAGTTAAGGGTTCCATGAATATGCGAGGGGCGGAATATAAAAATGCCTCTAGAACATTCGTACTACATAAATGCCCTCGCTGACAAAATAATCAAAAGAAAAATTAGTTTTTTTTAGTAATCTGCACCTAATAGACTTGCAAGTAATGCTTTTTGAGCATGCATTCTATTTTCTGCTTGATCCCAAACTTTTGATTGCGCTCCTTCCATGACTTCATGAGTAATTTCTTCGCCGCGATGGGCTGGTAAACAGTGTAAAACGATCGCCTTTTTATCGGCAACACTTAATAATTGCTCATTGATTTGATAAGGTTGAAATAACGGGATACGCGCTAATGCTTCTGCTTCTTGCCCCATACTTGCCCAAACATCGGTATAAAGTATATCCGCTCCTTTCGCCGCAGCTACGGGATCTTGGGTAATAGTTATTTCTGTTTTATCTGCGGAAATATTACGGGCTTTTTCAACAATTAGCGGATTTGGTTGATACTTATCAGGCGTAGCAATTCTTACATTCATCCCAACTAAAGCGCAGCCTAATAGTAGAGAGTGAGCAACATTATTTCCATCACCCAAATAAGTTAAAGTTTTGCCCGAAAGTTCGCCAAAACATTCTTTGATTGTAAGTAAATCCGCCAAAATTTGACAGGGATGCCCTAAATCCGTTAAAGCATTAATTACCGGAATATTGGCATAATTAGCGAAAGTTTCTAATTGTTGCTGCTCAAAAGTCCGAATCGCCAAAATATCTAAGTAACGGTCTAAAACTCTAGCTGTATCTTCAACGGGTTCGCCGCGACTGACTTGAGTTACATTTGGATTGAGATCGACTACCTGTCCGCCCAATTGATACATAGCTACAGAAAAACTTACCCTAGTTCGAGTAGAAGCTTTATAAAAAAGTAATCCCAAAACTTTATTGCAGCGAATATTTACCTGTCCAGATTTTAGCTGTGCTGCAAGCAGCAAGAGTTCAGTAACTTCATCGCTAGTCAAATCTGTCAAACTTAATAAATCTCGTCCTTTCAACGCTGCCATGTTTGTCTTAAATTGAGTAAACGATAGGTTTTGAGTCTTTTTTTGACCCAGGGCGAGAATCCATTGCTCGTTGACCCACCTGTGCCGCAAAATGACTGTGTTTAAACATTATCAAACATTATCAAAGCAAGCTTGCTCGTTTAGTCACATTTTTCTAATAGCTTGCCAAAAAGTTATAAATTAGTTATATTGGTTTCTTGTGCTGGTGTAGCTCAGGGGTAGAGCAGCTGATTTGTAATCAGCCGGTCGCAAGTTCAAATCTTGTCACCAGCTTTTTTCTAAAACCTTCATACAGAAAGAGTTTCGAGTCTTCGCTCAAGATTCCAAATTAAAAATAACTGCTTTTTTGACGATCACGAAGTAATTTAGGAGCTAGTAGAAATACTAAGTTTATAGTAAAACCTAAGATAACTTAAGTAATCTAAAGATAGCGATCGCACGAGCCGTAATTACACATTCGGAACTGTTAATCTGCGACGAACCTGTAAGTATTATAGATGCGAGTATTCAGGCGCAAGTATCAGATTTGATGGTGAAAATTGAAGCAGTAATTTGAACTAACGTATTTATTTATTACTCACGATCTATTTGTGGCGCGATTTTTATGCGATCGCATTGCAGTAATGAAAGAGGGGCAAATTGTCGAAATTGGTGCTACTGAAGACATTTTTACTAATCCTCAGCATGAGTATACGCAGACGTTATTAGCGGCTGCTCCTTTATTAGCGCGCTCTAGTGAGGTTACGGAGCTGACTTTTCCCGTTAAGTCTCTATAGCAAGCTGCCAACCCTCGCAGAGGTCGTGTAATTTTAACCAACCTCGCCACAGTACCTGAATGCCAATTGGAGTTTGACGTCGATGCTCCAAGTAGCCACCTAAACGAGCAACAGCCTCCACCGCCCAACTAACTGTTAATACCTTGGGTAGTTTAGGTGACTTAGCTTTCAAAACCTTGATCTGAAGGGGATTAAGAATTTCAATAGCTGCCACTGTAGGCTGGGTGCGATGTAAATAAGTTAACTGCAACAATTCAATAGCAATAACAGCCAAGAACCCAAGCAAAGTTTTCATGCTGTCAGCAGCAAGTCTGTATCGCTCTACTTGACAACCCGATTTCAGAATTTTATGATACTCCTCCACTCGCCAACGGTAAGAATACCAACGTAAAATTGTGGTAGCCATCTGGGCATCGGTAACTACTTCTGTAGTTAGCAGCATCCACTCCAAGGGTGAAACACCTTCTGGACAATCCACTTCTGTGGCATAGACAGCATACACTTTTAACGGGTCACGGTTGTCAAAGCGGTAGGGAGTACGAAGATTAACTGGACAAAATCGAACCACTAACTTAGCTTTGCGGGCAGTACGCTTACTCGTCTCAAGGAGATCAATTTCCTGCTCATGAGAGATGGGCTGTGCTTCCAGCTTTGACCAAAGACGTTTACTCTGGGTGTCTAAACTGCGGTTGTGAGCCGCCCGCACCACAACTCCTGTGTTTGGGAGGTGGCGAACTGAGTCAAAAACTTCAGCGATATCACCTTCGCGATCAAAGGCATGAATCACACGAGTGGACTTGTCTACAAAGCGATCTACGGTGGTAAGTGCCTCCACCCAGCGATAGGATTCTTTCTGTTCAAATGGGCGCGAACGTGATGCTTTTCGAGCGAAGGCTAGTCGTTTTTTCTTTTCAGTCGCTGTCTCATCCTGGCGCGGCTTCTGTTTCGGCTCTCGGTTCCAAAGTTTTTGCCACAACATGCCTATCGGTTGACCAAGTTGCGGATCTATGGCTAAGGCACTATGCAGGATTAAACCATTACCCCCATTACCGATTGGACCATAACCTTCTCGTTTAGCCATAATACTGCCATAATCAAGAAAAGTTGTATCTCCAACACACAGCACCACGTCTTGCTCCGCAACAGTCTCAGCTGTCATTTGACAGTGCGGCTCTATCAACTTGGCAAATTCTACCTTGGAGTTGGCAAAAACTCATAACCTCTCTTGAGTACGGTTGCTCCATTGAATACTTCTGACAGTGCCTTGCCAAATCCTTGACTTAAACTCCTGCCAATTGACATTGCACGTTCGTTCAATCGCCGATCGCCCAATTCACAAGTCGCAAAATTTTTCTCCCACCAGTCCAACATTGCTTGTCACCTCAATCACCTACTTTCAATTACTGTACCGGAGCTGGTGTGCTTTCTCCAAAATTCTTAGCTAGTAAGTCTTTCAAGAGTTACCGTGAAAAGTCAGCACCCTTACCCGTCACTCCATCCGTCACCAATACAAAGGAACCACCGCAGCCCAAAACGCCGCCACTGGAAGAAGGGTTGAGCGACGGAGATAAGTTGAGCCACCTTACCAAAAATCGCCGACACTATCCGACGCTTTGGTACACAGGAATTGAGGATATTCCTCGGCTGCTCAGGTTTCGGAGTGTAGAACTTTGGTTTGACGACGAGCAAACGATAATTGCATTTCCTGATGGCTGGCAGAGTCCACGACGGTTTGTTTTAAATGAGATTGAATTTGTGGCTCAGTCCTAAGAATTACTGGAGATAAAGTTGTTCCACTACTATGATGAATACTGAGTTAAAGTCACGGGTTGGGTTAAACCTAGAAGTGTTATGTTGAAAGCTTTTTCTGCTTCTAAATTCGTTAGAAGATTGATCTTTTCTTTTTCTGCTTTAGTTGTTTTATAGCGCTTCATAATTTACCGAGGTACAGTAACAGCAATGTGTAAACCAGCCTCGAATGTCAGCAAGAGTTACCTGAGCAAAAGCTTCCTCAATCGCTGTGCTTAAGTCAGGATAATTTCTAGCCCCAATTGAACGCAGTAAACTCTTAATCTTTGACCAACAGTTTTCAATAGGGGAAAACTCCGGGGAATAAGGCGGTAGATATATCAGGCTGGCTCCAGCTTGTTCGATTAAAGTTGCTATTTCTGCCGATTTATGAATCGAACAATTATCCATTAATACACAAGCGGACGGCCAAAGCTGAGGAACCAATCTTTGAGAAATAAAGGCTGTAAATGTTAAACCATCGGTGGGGCCAAGTAAACTGATTTGGGTAATTAATCCCTTTAACCCAATCGCTGCAATGAGAGAGACATTTTTCCCGCGTTTAAGAGGACGTGTTCCTCGCGCCCTTTTACCTTTGGGCGAACGAGCAAATAATCGCGTTAGCGCCAGATTAATCCCCGACTCATCAATAAAAATCAGGTCTTTTGCCAACCATCCTTGCATTAACTGCCAGAAATCGAAGCGTTGTTGTTGCACCCGCTCACTCTCTTTTTCCGTTGGGTGCAATGTTTTTTTTGACGGTCAAATTTAGCCGAGTCAGCATTCTCGCTACCGTTGAACGACCAATTAAGACACCAGTTTGTTGTTTTAATTGGTAACGCAGTTCTTCTAAGGTCGCATCATTGGTTGTTTCTACGATTTGCTTGAGTACCATTAATTGCTCGGCGTTGAGTTTGGTTGGCGTTTGCCCTTTTCGCACAATGGGAGCAATATTTCCTGTCTCTCGACGTTGTTTAAGTAACTTTTCAACAAAACTCAAGGCAACTCGAAACTGCTTGGCTAATCGACGTTGAGATATATTTCCTTCCACGTAGGTATCCACAATTTTTTGCCGTAAGTCAAGGGAGTATGCTTTCATCTCTGTTCTAAAAATATCTATCCTCTCTTTGTACCTCACTTATTCAGGAAACGCTATATTACCAATTAGCGCCAAGGGTCAACCTTCGCCTGATTCTGCTACGTTCAATCAAAATACCAGTGTGTTGAACGATTTTGGCTTAGATAGTGCGGCGGATTTGGAAAATATAGGAAATTCAGTTGAGCCACTTCCGGTACTACGCCGCCAAGAATTAAATTTCTCGCCTGCTCGTCCTACTCCCTTACTCATAATCAACGTACCTCCAATATCGTGCGTTGGTTCTTACCAAGGGGTAGATAAGCGCGAAGCTGTCACTAAGCTAGACTTTGTGGCAATGCCACAAATAGATGTCGTACCAAAAACCGGGATATTCACTCCAGAAACCGTAGATAAAATCCACTGCTCGTTAGGAGTACCTAAATAATCAACGGCAACAAAGCTGAGGTTTTCTACTACCTCAAGTCGCGCATCATAAATAGATGTGCCGCCAATTCGCTCAATGCTAAAAATTAAGTGCTTCATTACCCAACGCAGCATTTTTGTTTGTAGCCAAGCTAATTGGCTTAAATATTGAGGTTCTTGGCATAAATGGTCAATCAGTAAAGATGCGATCTTGCGCTTTTGAAGTTTGTCCATAGTACATAAAGATTCAACTAATTTTTCACTATTTTTCTGCACTTTTTCTACGATTTCTATCCAAGTCTGGCATTGGAATAGAGTAAGCGATAAATCTTGCCCTACTGGTAGTATTGATGACTTATTAGTGAGATCGCTTGCTAGATGCTGTTCTTTTGGGGCAAAGTTTTTAGCCGACTGGTTAGTGGATGGAGCGGAAGCGAATGGCGGCGTAACGTTCTTTATCTTATGAACTTCGCCATCTAGTGATTGTACAGTAGCAGCTTGCATAATCTGAAGTTTTTGAGCCTCAGAACAATTGCTATAGCGCTCGTAGAATTTGCCGCTTGATTCAACTGAGTTAATTTGGTTCATCGCCTGCAATGCCTGCCTAAGCTCGTTGGGAGTTAATAGTTCAAGCTCTGTGTAGGATGAATCACCCTGCACTGTAGGGTGACTATGTAGGGTGCTAGAAGCTTGCTCTGACTGGTTTGTGTAGGGTATGTAGGATGCGGCTTCTTCTTTATAGTAATTTTTACTATGAGGAGCGGCAGAATTAGGCTCTGTGTTTAAATCAAAAATTTCCTTATTTAAGTTAGTTGACTCTACACACCCTACATAACCTGCTTGGAGCAAGGGTTTTGACCCTACATCTGACTCTACATCTGACACTACATTAGAGGTTGACCCTACATCAGCAAGAGCTTCAAGGCAGTAAGGCTGATTAACGTCTCCAGATTTTCGTAACCGCAGCCCAAGAATCATGAAGCCACCAGCTACCCGTTTCTTTTCAATGCCCCAATTTAAGGCAGGTTCGTTGTTTACAAGTTCTAGCAATGCTGGGGAAAATTCACGACTCCCTTTGGGACGCGAACCTGTCTGTTCGCAGTAGCGATAATAAGAACCAAAGAGCGTTTCAACGTCTTCTTTATCGTTGCCAACTCGTTCGGTGGCCTCTCGATCTCGAATCGCGCATTCATTGAGCCAGGCAGCAACGTTGTCTAGACGCATCCGCCAATCCCAGGTACGTTCAATTAGTTCAGGGGCAGAGTCAACGGACTGCCGCAGCGTTTGTGACACTACATCGTCGGGAATGCTAAGAACGTAGTTTGTGAGCGCTGCAAGTTCTGGCTCGAATTTGTCATCAAGATTTTGGCGCTGGTGCGGGGGAACAATGCGATTGAACGGAACCATAAGTAAGCGGCGATAAATTCCACTGCTAGTATCGCCGGAGAAAATCGGGTAATTGCTGGCAATCATTACCATTCCCTCGAAAATGAAATCAAAAGCTTGCTTGCGCTTAACTTCACCGCGCAAGGCATCGCCGCCAGTAACCTTTTTGAAGTTGGCAAGCCCCCCATTATATTTGTCCTCATCGGCAAATGCCAAAAGTCGCTTTTTGTAAGCGTTAACTGGCTCAAAACGGTTTCCACACCAATCACCAAGGTTGGAAGGATGATGATTTTGTTTCCCAACCAAGGAAATTACTAATCGAATAAAAGTACCCTTTCCAGTTCCCCCGGCTCCCGTAAGATGTAAAAATCTCTGTAAATCCGAGCGACCCTTCAAGCAAGCATTCAGCCAGCAAAGCAAAATATTTTTGATTTTAGGGCTGCTACCTGTTGCTAGATCCATCCATTCCTCGATAGTTCTCCAATCGGTAGCAAGGGGATTGTGATTTCGAGGGATCATCCAAGTAAAGCGGTATCCAGGAGCATGAGCAAGCAGTTGACCAGATTGAGTATCAAGTACCCCATTGCAGAAAGGAATTAACTTGCTAGGTTGCTCCCACTTCTTGACCAGCATTCGCCATTTCAAAATCTTGATACATTGCTCAATCCATGTGGCTTTGTGGTTTAATCCCATTCGAGATTCAAATTCTGCCAGCACCACAGAGCCGATCGCCGTGTCGCTCTCTATCGACCATACGCCCGGTGACTCGGCTTCATAACGATACCAAACACTCGCTTCGTCGTTCCAAGCAAGGCGATCTCGGTAGGATTCTGCAATCTCGGCGGCTATCTTTGCTGGGGTTTGTCCACCCGTAGTGCTATTTTGGCGTTGGTTTTCACGGGTAAATCCGCGATTGCCACGTTCTTGAACTGCCTGATAAATTTCCGTTTCTAGCCGTTGAATAAATTCGTCTTTACCCATCAGTTTCACCATATCTACGACATCGCCTTTAATTGGCAAATCTGGACATATTGCGGGAGGACTGAGGATTAGGCAAGGAACCTCATCCTCAGTGCAAGCCTCTAGAACCTTTTGAGCTTTGCGATCGCCTGGTTCGTCGTGGTCAGGCAGATAAATCAAGGTGATATTTTCTGCTTTCAATGTGGCTGTCAGCAACTTTAATTGCGCCTTACCCCATGCTGAACCCTGTAATGTAATACACGCAATACCTAAAGCACCGCAAGTTTCAACGACGCTTTCCCCTTCGCCCATTAGTAAAGCATTAGCTTGGGTTGCTTCTACTGCCGCAATTGCTTCTTCAATGCGGTAAGGTTGCCAAGTGTTTTCTCCCTTGGTACAGACGGCTTCACTATCTTTTGCCAAGCGTTCCCCATTACGCTCACCATTTTTCAAAACTGGAATCATCTCACCTTGTTTAGCAGTATGCCATTGGCGAAATTCTTTGTTATGCCCTTTCGGGTGATTAGAATCGTCCCATTCTATGCGTTCTACCCATTGCGTCTCACTATAGCGATAAGTCGTAACCCGCACAGATCCACGTTCTCGATCTATTCGTTGAGTAGTTTTTGGCGTATCGGTAATCGGTACTAAAAATTTAGCTAAGGTAATACTCTCTGGCAGTTGAGCTAATCGTAAAGCTTGTTTTTTAGATTTTTGAACTTTGTTGACCTGCTTTCTATAGAACCCATTTGGGATCTTAATTAAATAGTATAATTAGGGAAAAATGCCATACTCAAGCAGTTTGACAGATAAAGAGTGGGAAATTATTGAACCCCTGTTACCTAAAAAGAAAAGAACTAAACCCCCTGTATGGAGCAAAAGAGAAATCTTGGATGGGGTGTTGTATCAACTGAAGAATGGTTGTAATTGGTGTGACTTACCCAAAGATTTACCTCCTTACTCAACAGTATTTTGGCACTATAAACATTGGCGAACACAAGGAGTAATCGAGGGGATTAGAGATGTTTTGCATGGTCAAGTCCGCCAACAAGTTAAAAAAAACCTAAATGGACAACCTTAATTATCATCGACTCACAAGCAGTGAAAAATACTTGTAATGCCAGTGTCGAGTCGAAAGGCTTTTGCAAGTACAAAGCCACGAACGGCATTAAAAGACACTTAGCAGTGGATACTTTAGGGTTTCCGTTCTTTAGCCACTGTACCAAAGCTAATGTATCTGACGATCAGGGATTAATTGAAATGTTGTCAGACAATATCGATTACTTCAAGTCTAAAGC
>JACCVJ010000154.1 GCA_013698215.1 Tatlockia sp.
TCTCACTACAGATCAAGTATTTGCTTGGCTCAAAATGGCGTAGACGATAGATATCGCTCTTTTGGCAGTGGTTTTCGACTAGGTTAGATATGATATAAAAGTTGATAATTATTAAAAAATATTAAGCAATGCTGATTTCCTCCTCTGGCTTGTCCAAGGTCAAAGACTCAGTAAAAGAAAAAATTTTCTTCGGTCAAGAACCAAGCACCGAGTTAATCGCAATTCTTACTGTATATTTTGTTCAAGGTATTTTAGGATTAGCGCGGTTAGCCGTTAGCTTCTTTCTTAAAGACGAACTAGGCTTGAGTCCTGCCAACGTATCCGCCTTATTCGGAATTGTTGCCTTACCTTGGATTATCAAACCGCTATTTGGCTTCATGTCGGACGGGTTGCCGATATTTGGTTATCGGCGACGACCATACTTAGTATTGTCAGGAATCATTGGTACAGTGTCCTGGATTGCTCTGGCAACGGTGGTACACTCTCCCATTGCGGCTACTTGTGCGATCGCTCTTGGCTCTCTCTCCGTTGCCATTAGCGATGTAATTGTTGACTCCTTAGTAGTAGAACGAGCTAGGGTAGAATCTCAAGCTGAAGCCGGATCTCTGCAAGCGCTTTGCTGGGGTACTACGGCTGTCGGCAGCTTAATTACTGCTTACTTTAGTGGCTTACTTTTAGAGCATTTCACAACGCGCACCGTCTTTGAAATTACCGCCTTATTTCCCTTAATTGTCTCCGCCGCCGCTTGGTTTATCTCAGAAGTGCCAGTGCAAAAAGTCACAGATGTAAACCATAACTGGCTAACGGTCAAAGATCAAATTAAACAACTGCGCCAAGCCATTACCCAAAAATCTATTTGGCTACCCACCGCCTTTGTATTTATTTGGCAAGCTACCCCTACGGCGGATGCGGCGTTTTTCTTCTTCACTACCAACGAATTAGGATTTCAACCCGAATTTTTAGGTAGAGTGCGCTTAGTGACAAGCATTGCCTCTATAGTTGGGATTTGGATATTTCAGCGTTACCTCAAAACCGTACCTTTTCGAGTTATTTTTGGCTGGAGTACCTTGTTATCGGCAGTTTTGGGTATGACTATGCTGCTGCTTGTAACTCATGCTAACCGCAGTTTAGGTATAGGCGATCGCTGGTTTAGTTTGGGCGATAGCTTAGTGCTTACGGTAATGGGACAAATTGCCTATATGCCTGTCTTAGTTTTAGCCGCGCGTTTATGTCCTCCAGGGGTAGAAGCAACTTTATTTGCTTTGCTAATGTCTGTCTCTAACCTCGCCTCGATGGTTTCCTACCAACTAGGGGCGGGATTAATGCACCTACTGGGTATAGCTCAAAACAACTTTGACAACCTGTGGATATTGGTAATTATTGCCAATCTCTCAACTCTACTACCTTTACCTTTTCTCCACTGGCTACCAGATAGAGAAACTCCAAAAACCTTAGTAGGCGACACCAATGACAAAGGCATCATCCCTGAATGGATGCCAGAATTTGCACCCCAAGCCTTAGTTCAGCCAGCCAAAGAATCTATTGATTAGCAACTCATTATTACTTCAAAAACTATGCAACTCCACGAAAGAGCTTCTACAGTTCCCCTCAACTCCTACGATCGCCAAGACTGGCAAAAAGGTTACGAATCGGTTAAACAAGAACTAGATTACTGGGTTGATGATATTGAAGGGGAGATTCCCCCAGAACTTAACGGTACTTTATTTCGCAATGGGCCTGGCTTACTAGACATTGACGGTCATCACATTCACCATCCTTTTGATGGCGACGGAATGATTAGTGCGATCGCCTTTTCTAATGGTCGCGCTCATTTTCGCAACCGCTTTATTCGCACAACAGCCTACGTTGAAGAACAAAAAGCCCAAAAAATCCTTTATCGTGGCGTATTTGGCACTCAAAAACCCGGTGGGTGGTTGGCAAATGCCTTTGACTTGCGCCTGAAAAACATCGCCAATACCAATGTTATTTATTGGGGTGACAAACTCTTAGCATTGTGGGAAGCTGCCGATCCTCATCGCCTCGATCCTTACACTTTAGAAACACTAGGTAAGGAGTCTTTTAATGGTGTTTTGGCTGATGGTGAAGCTTTTGCCGCTCATCCTCGCTTCGATCCTAGTTGTAATGCCGACAATGGCGAACCTTGCTTAGTCAACTTTTCGATTAAGCCAGGATTATCCACAACTATTACTATTTTTGAGCTAAATCCCGCCGGAGAAGTTATCCGAAAACACGCTCATAGCGTCCCTGGTTTTGCTTTTATCCACGATTTCGCAATTACTCCCAACTATTGCATATTTTTTCAAAATCCCGTTGCTTTTAACCCCATTCCTTTTGTCTTGGGAATGCGCGGCGCGGCAGAGTGCATCAAATTTCAACCTAACCAACCGACGCGGATAATTGTTATTCCCCGCGACAGCAAAAAATCTGTCCAAGTTCTCGAAACTCATTCCGGGTTTGTCTTCCACCACGCTAATGCTTTTGAGCAAGATGAAGATATTTACATTGATTCTATTTGCTACTCAGCGTTTCCAGAAGTAGAACCCCAAAGCGATTTTCGTCAAGTTGATTTTGATGCGCTCAAACCTGGGCAATTGTGGCGGTTTCATCTTAATTTGAGCGACAAAAACGTCTCAAGTGAGTTGATAGAAAGCCGTTGCTGTGAGTTTCCTAGTGTCCATCCCCAAAACGTCGGTCATCCTTACCGCTATTTGTATATGGGTGCAGCCGATGGCGAAGCGGGTAATGCTCCTTTGCAAGCTATTTTAAAAATTGATTTAGAGTCAAAAGAGCGGCAATTGTGGAGTGTTGCCCCTCGTGGCTATGTTAGCGAACCAATTTTTGTAGCCCGTCCTGATAGTAAAAGTGAAGATGATGGCTGGCTGCTTACTTTAGTCTATGATGCTGCTCATCATCGTTCAGATGTCGTTATCCTTGATGCCCTTGATTTACATAAAGGTGCGATCGCGCGTTTACACCTCAAACATCATATCCCCTACGGCTTACATGGCAGCTTTGCCCCTACAGCTTTTGCTCCACAGACTTAAAGTGTAGCTAAAAATAACAAAGTTTCTGTAATATTACTGATGCGTGTCAAAATCCAGTTTTGACACGCTTGTATTTATGTTGTTTATTTTTAGACTACTTAGATCCAAAAATAAATATTGATACATTTTTATCAAATTACTGGAACACTTAATTTATTGTTACTAATTTTTGTCACATATATATAAGCTTTTTACTTAATGCAACAATAGCAACTCCCCTAGAATGGGCTATTCTAATGACAATGTAGTATTACCTTTTTAACTGCTCTGCAAGCAAGAAATCTTCAGAAAAAGTGTTTAACATAATACACGGAGACAGGAGTATAAAAAATTAAAAATAATAGTAAAAACCTTTAACTGAGATTCAAATACATGAATAACTCTGAAGATGAATACATCACTTACGTAGTAGTACAACAAAACACCGAACGCGAACCAACCCAAAAAAAAGTGAAAATTATGAATAATCCCGAAGACGAGCATATTACTTATATTGCTGTAGAACCATCCAAATCAGGACTAATGCAAGGGATAAATAAATCTCAACTTTCGGCGGCTGATTTAGCTGGCGGAGGTAACTTAGATAAAGTCCGCGATATTCTTTTTGGCGGGCAAATGCGAGATTATGAAAAAAGATTTAATCGCTTAGAAGATCGGCTAGTAAAAGAGTGTAGCAGCATCCGGGATGATGTCAAAAAGCGTTTAGATTCCCTAGAAATGTACGTTAAACAAGAAGTAGAATCACTAAATGAAGGTCTGACAACTGAGCAATCGCAAAGAGATGATGCTACAAAAGAAGTTGCTCAAGAACTTAGAGATTCAACCAAATCCTTAGAGAAAAAAATTGGACAACTAGACGACCAAAGCAACCAAAGACAACGGGAGTTACGTCAGCAAATTCTTGAGCAATCAAAAAGTTTAGATGATGATATGCGCCAAAAGTATGAATCTATACTGAGTGTCATCGATAGAGAAGTTCAAGAATTGCGTACTGATAAAACCGATCGTTCTACTCTAGCTGCACTATTGACGCAAGTAGCAATACAATTAAATAACGAGTTTGAAATACCTAATAAATAAGTATTTTGGATTACTAAGCCTAGACCGACTGAGAGCTAGGCTAATAAATAGTATTGCCATTAAGGAACGCTATTCTAAAATTTTATTAGAGGTAATTGGGCATTGACAAACTATTCCTCCGATGGTGCTGATAATTGCCCAGCTACAGATGAGGAAGCGATCGCTCTGTTGCGGAATTTGCTGCTAAATCCCCAATCACTGCAGGAAAATACCCCAGAAGAAGACGCGATTTCTCAATTGAGATTACTTTTAAATAATGAGTCGATACCTCAAGAGCAAGATATTACAGGCGACGAAGCCGCAATTGCTCAAGTGCGCGAACTAATCCTAAATCCCGATGCAACTAACGCCGAAGTACAACTACCACAGGATAACAACAACGATCCCACCGAAATCGCCTTAAATCAATTGCGTCAGTTGCTATTGAATCCAGAGCAAGTTCAATTAAATCAATTGCAAGAGCGTTTAGACAATCCTCAAATATACGCGACAGATTTAAGTAAAGTGCTTCCCGAAGCAATTATTTTGTTGTCTATTCAAAAACATCAAAAACTCACCAAAGCTCTCATCCCAACTATTGAAGAATCCTTGCAATTATCTGTCAAAAAAGATGCAAATGTTATTGCCAATGCTATTTTCCCCATAATGGCTCCGGCTATTCGTAAGTCTATTAGTGTGGCTATTAGCGCCCTAGTTCAATCGCTAAATCAGACTTTAGATCATAGCTTGTCGCCCCGAAGCTTTAAATGGCGACTAGAAGCTAAACAAACAGGTAAATCTTTTGCAGAAGTTGTTTTACTTCGTACTCTCCTTTACCGTGTTGAGCAAGTATTTCTTATTCATAAAAACACTAGCTTGGTCTTGCACCATCTTGTTGTAGAATTGGTGGCTAGTCAAGATGGCGACTTAGTTTCAGCTATGCTTAGAGCTATTCAAGACTTTGTTAGTGACTCTTTTCATGTACCTCAAGGCGATAGATTAGAAACTTTGCAGTTTGGAGAACTAACTATTTGGATTGAGGAAGGATCTGAAGCAATTTTAGCCGGAGTAATTAGAGGAAATGCGCCCAAAGAATTGAGGCTAGTTTTTCAAGATGTAATTGAAAAAGTGCATAGCGAATTTCGTTTCCAGCTTACCGAGTTTGACGGCGATAATCAGCCCTTTGCAGCTAGTAGAGAATATCTAGAAGAATGTTTGCAAGCCCAGTATGGAATACAAAAAGCCGAGAAAGTTAATAAAGAAAAAAATCCTTTTATATTACCAATATTAGGTGGTTCTATAGTCGTAGCTATAGCGGCTTGGTGGTTTATTTCTTATCAAGAAAACCAGCGCTGGATAGCTTACGTAGATAAGTTAAATCAACAGCCCGGTATGGTAGTTACTGATTTTGAAAAACGTCATGGTAAGTATGAAATTTCTGGCTTAAGAGATCCCTTAGCCGCCGATCCATTAAAAATTTTAAAAGCGGCAAAAATCAATCCTCAAGCTGTGGTTAGTCATTGGGAGCCTTATTTATCTCTTGAACCTAGTATATTTACTCTAAGAGTTAATCAAATTCTCAAACCGCCGCAAACAGTCTCTTTAACAATAGACGAAAATGGAGTATTATCTGCTCAAGGTTCTGCTAAGCAAAAATGGATAGTTGATACTCAAAAGTTAGTAACAGCTATTCCAGGTGTTACTAATTACGACGATCGCAACTTAATTCAAATCGATTACCAACAACTACAAATACTTAAACAAAATATAGAAAAGCAAACAATAATTTTTCAATCAGGAAATAGTAAGCTTATCTCTGGACAAGAACAACAAATAAAAACCTTAGTCCAGGAAATTAATAAATTATTTAACGCTGTACCTTTACATAACAAAAACGTCCAAGTTCAAATTATTGGTCGCACAAGTTACAGTGGCGCGGAAGATAAAAACTTACTATTAAGTCAAAACCGAGCTTATACAATTTTAGCTCAGTTTAAAGCTCAAGGATTAATAAACACAGATATTACTGCTATCGGGGTAGGTACAAAACAACCGTTGCTGAATAAAGAGCGGATATCTCAAGAAGAAATTAATCGTAGTGCTAGCTTTAAAGTTTTTTTAACTGATAGATTAAATCCAAAAATAACCGTGCGATGATTCAAAAAAAAATTTGTATGGTAGGAGCTTTTGCTACCGGAAAAACTTGCCTAGTAGAACGTTTTGTCAAAAGCATATATTCCGACATTTATCACTCTACTGTAGGAGTAAAAATTGATAAAAAATCAATTAAGCTGGGCGACCAAGAAGTAAATCTAATTTTATGGGATATTCACGGCGAGGATGAATTTCAGAAAGTTCAAATGTCTTACTTACGCGGTGCTTCTGGATACTTTTTGGTTGTAGATGGTACGCGCAAACATACTTTAGAAAAAGCTTTATGTTTGCAACAAAAAATAGAGGTGGCTATCGGCAAAGTCCCATTTATTTTATTACTAAATAAGTACGACCTTAACGAAGATTGGGAAATTGAAGAAAAAATGTTAGAGGAGATTGTAGAAAAAAGTTGGCTCATAAGTGTAAGTAGTGCGAAAACTGGTTTAGGTGTAGAGAAAGCGTTTTTAAGTTTAGCTGAGAAAATGTTGGAGAAGTAATGAGAGAGATTCCGGTGGCAATTCTTGATTACCTAAGCAACTTAATTATAAAAAGCCAATCTTTTGCCTATCTTTTATTAACAAAAGACGGGAACTTATTAAGCTGGGGAGGCGATTTATCTGCTTACGGGATTAGTAATTTGCAAGTAGGAGAATTAGCTTGCAATCAAGTTATTTTATTGGAAGGACTATTACCATTGGGTGATGAAGCCGTAGTCTTACTCTGTGCTAATGTAGAGCAGAAAAATTGTGCAGATATACACATATTTCCAGGGCATGAAGGTGATTGGGTGCTACTATTAGATGCTAATAGAGAACGAGATCGCTACCAGATGTTCCAACAAAAAGGTAACGATCTTAGCTTACTGAGAGATCAACAAGCTAAAATAATTAATCAATACTTTGGTAAAGAAGTAAAAGACAATCTTGCGCAAGGACTACTTGCTTTAAATGAGCAAGGAGAACGCCGGGAAATTACTATCTTAGCTGTTAAGCTTTGTGATCTTACGGCTTATAGTGAGAACAATTCGCCAGAAAAAACTTTTAAAACATTAAATCTCTATTTATCGCCTATAGTTCAATCAATTCTTGATGAAGCAGGGATGATCGATAAAGTAATAGGAGATACTGTAATCAGCTTTTTTGGTATTTTGCCTTCTACAGGTGATCCTCCTATGCAAGCGATCGCCGCAGCTTTTCAAATGCTCGCATTTAGCCAAGAAGTAAACCTCCGACAACCAGCGAATTTAACTTTAGACATTGCTATTAGTGTTACTTCTGGCTTTGTATCTTTGGGTTTAATTGGGGGTAAATCGAGTAAAAGCTTTTTTGCGATCGGTCATTCCATCGATTTATTAACACAATTAAAGAGCCAATCTCGTCCTAGGGAAATTTTGATTGATGAAAACACCTTTACCAAAATTAACGACCTGCAAAAGCATTTTAGAGAATCGATAATTACAAAACCTGTATTTTCTGTACCAGTAAAAACTTATTCTTGTAGGACAAGATAATGACACAATCTATTGAAGCTAACCTTTTTGCCGCTCTAGATATAGTCGTTATGGAGTTATTGGATGACGGCTATTTTAAAATGGTTAGCACGATTCCAGATTGGTTTATTAAATTCTATCCAGAGGCTTTAGAACAGCAAAAATTAGAGCCAGGAACAAAATTTCCTTTTCTAGAAAATTTTATTATTGATGCGGAAAAGTTTTGGACAAGTAATAGTAGTCAAAAACTTACATCGTCTTTATGGATTGAAGTAGATAACTCTGGAAAAGAATATCATTTTGAGGCTTCAGTTTTTCGGTTAAAGAATACAAAATTTTTATTAATTGCTTTAGTTGAGCAGGCTTATCAAGAAAAGCAGTTTTTGATCCAAAAATGCCGAGAAAGCAATTTAAGCTATCAAAAGTTAGTAAAAGAAGTACAAAAAAAAGAAATTTTAATTCATTGTATTATTCATGATTTAGCTGGACAGTTAACAGCAATTAAATGCTGCTTCGATCTTCTTAGCTTTCAAAACTTAACATCTAAAGGTATAGAATATTTACAAACCGGAAAAAAGCAAACTACTAAACAACAAACCTTAATTAAAGATGTACTGAATGCTTTTTCGGCGGAAGTAGAATCTTTAGAAGCTTTTACAATCGATCCCAAACAAGCGCCTGATGTCCTGGCTTGTGCGAAAGATGTGATAGAAGCCCTAAGCCCAAGTTTTAGTACAAATCAAATCAATTTAGAATTAGAATCAACTATTGACACCTCTAAGGATTGGAAAGTTGTAGGAGAAAAGTCGCGTCTTGATCGGGTGTTGACTAACTTAGTAGAAAATGCTTTTCGCCATAGTCCGCCAAATTCTACCGTAACTATCGATTTGCAACCCCAGGAAAATTACATTGTACTTTCGGTAATGGATCGAGGTGCAGGAGTTTCACCAGAGATGGCTAATAATTTATTTAAAAAGTTCTCTCAAGGCAAAAATCAGGCGGGAAAAGTTGGATTAGGATTGTACTTTTGCCGAATTACTGTCGAACGTTGGGGCGGTAAAATTGGTTATTCTCCTCGTCCTAATGGTGGTTCGCAATTTTGGGCGCGTTTGCTTAAACCATCTTAAGCGGTTACGAGTAAGGGAAACAAAATAAATTAGCGCAGGCTTTTCTTTGGTTTTTGGTAAGTAATGCCTAAAAGAATTAGCACTGCTTTACTGTGGTTTCCAACCCGATAATAAATTGGGACGCGGCTTTGGTTGTACAAACAAACTTTTAAAAGCTGATTGGCGAGTTGGGGGTTTTTCTTGACTAAGATTCCACAAAGTTTCGTAAAAGAAGAACGATACTCCAGCAAAACCTTGCTCCCGGCTGGCTTCTACCTGACTTTGAATCTGCGCCGAAGCTACAGAGCGATCTTTTAATCCTGATAAAATGCCAATGCTGACAGGAATATGTTTTTTAGCAATTTTGACTTCGGGATAGTTCAATTCTTGAATAAAAACTTTTAAGTCGTTGCGATACACTTGCAAAACTAATTCTTCTACTAACCCCTGACGTTCCCACTTTTCCCAATCAGCTAAAAACAATTGGTAGGAGACGCGCTGTGGATTAGGAGCAATGGAAATAATACATTTGGGTTTACGAGTTTTGACGGCTTTAAATACCTTTTGCAGATATTGAGTAATTTTATTTGCTCGCCAGCGCACCCATTCGGGATCTTGCGGGTTGGCGGGGGGATTTTTACCAAGATGTTCTTGTTTGTAAAGCTTAGTTGTGTAAGCATCGTAGCCTAACTCGGCGGGTAAACCGAAATGATCGTCAAATTGAATGCCATCAACATCGTATTTGCTGACGATTTCGACAATTAAATTTTGAACAAAGTTTTGGACTTCTGGGCGGAAGGGATTGAGCCAGACGCGATCGTGTTTACCTTCAAGCCAAATTTTGCTGCCATCTCTGCGGCTTGTCAGCCAGTCAGGATGACGTTTAGCTAAACTTGAATCTGCTGGAGCCATAAAGCCAAATTCAAACCAAGGAATGACCGCTAGACCGTTTTGGTGTCCCTGGGTAGTGAGTTCTCTGAGCAGATCGCGTCCATGAAGTCCGGGTTCGGGATCAACACTTCGCCCGATGACTTTTTGCGCTACAGGACTTGGATACAATGTATACCCCCAATTCCACACCGTAGGATAAATTGTATTGAAGTTAAGTTGTTTTAAAGTTTTTAAAGCGCTAGTGAGGCGATCGCGTCCAAATAGAACGTTACTATCAATATTTGTTAGCCATACTCCTCTTAGCTCGGTTTTGGTAGAGCGATTGGTTTGGGTTAAGGCTGGTTGTTGCAATATCAATCCTACAACTAGACTTAAAGCCAGCAATAAAGCAAATAGCTGTGGGCGGCGCAATTTAATCATTATTTAACAAACTATTAAAATTTAACGATTTTTAAAACTATAGTTGCACTCGATCGCTTAGGCAAATAAAAAAGAGGTAAGCGATCGCCTACCTCTTTCTCAGACTATGTAATTATTAGCTAATTAACCAACTAAATGCAGCACATCGCGCACTACGCTATAACCCGCTAAATCCCAAAGTAAGTAAGCCAAAAATCCAATCATCGCCAAGCGTCCGTTCCATAACTCTGCTTGGGGATTCCAACCAAATAAGAATGTATTGCGGTCTTTGCCATTGTAGGCTGTAGCAACGGGTGGTAAATTAGTACTTTTGTTTTCCATTTTGCTAACTTTGTAAATAATTGTGTTGTATGCGTCCACTCTATCTAACTATCTAAATCCTGCTTTCTGTCTCTAGGTACAAACTCTAACCAACTCTAAAGGGTGATTTAGATCAAGTTTTTTGTAAATATTTCTATCAATAGTTAGAGTAAAATTTACATTTTGCAATGTAAGTTACTCAAACTAATGGTTTAACAGCTTAAATTATACTTGATTACTCAAATTACTTAGGTTTATTGCTGGGTTGCCTGCCTTGGTTCATCCTGCTAAAGATATATTTTTCAGACTAAGGGGGGATGTTATAAACTGCCACTGACATCAATGTTGGGTACTGTAAGAGATACACTGTTTTCACCTCACACAATTTATAAATCAACGCCGAGTTAAGGTTTGACGAAGGATATACCATGTTTGAACATATTGGGATGACACTGGGACTGGACAAAATGCTATGGTTAGCACAAATTCCAGTCACAGAAGGGGTGCAAACTCCAGAAGATACAGCGCTTTTGTTTTCAGGGCCCAAATTTTTTGTGGCTTTAGTTGCTGGAGTAGTTCTGGCTTTTGCCATACAGCTACTACTAACTAACGTTGGTGTAGCCTTTCTTTTAGGGCGTGCGTCGCCAGAGAACGACAGTGACACAGACACGGGCGACGAGACGACAAGCTTTGGCGGCACTATGCGAAAAATTGGCACGGCTTTGGGGTTAGGAACCTTAATTAGTGTCAGTGTTTCCTTAGCGATCGCTTGTTTTTTGGCAGTAAAACTAAGTTTGATTCAAAGTTCAGGACTTGGGGCGATCGTTGGTTTAGTAATTTGGGCAGCTTACTTCTTGCTTTTAGTGTGGGTAGGTTCAAGTAGTGTAGGATCGCTCATTGGCTCTTTAATCAATACCGCAACGTCTGGGATGCAGGCTTTGATGGGAACCGCCGCCGCCGCCTTGGGCGCAAAAGCTGTAAATAATCAAGTAGTCGCTACCGCCGAAGCCGCCGCTTCGGCAATTCGCCGCGAGTTAGGATCGGGCATCGATCCGATGAGTATTCGAGAAAATGTCGAAGACTACTTACAAATGTTGCGTCCTCCTGAATTGGACTTAAGCAAAATTAAGGGCGAATTTGAAAAATTGCTCAACGATCCGCAACTAAAAGCTGTAGCCGGAACTAGCGATTTACGCAATATAGATAGAGAGAAGTTTGTCGAATTGGTCAGCAGCCGCACGGACTTATCTAAAAAAGATCGCAACCGGATTGTCGAGCAATTAGAAGGGGTATGGAAGCAAGTAGTTGATCGCCACGAACCCCAAACTGATCACATGGGAGAATTGGTAGAGTATCTCAAAGGCGTTG
>JACCVJ010000185.1 GCA_013698215.1 Tatlockia sp.
ACACTATTACGCAGTTCTTGCTGTAATTGCTGAAGAACCTCCTCTTGATTTTCAACGTATTGCTGAAGTTCAATTACTTTTTTTTGTAAACTTTCCGCGCGATCGCGTTCAGTTTGATAATGCTTCATCACAACTTCTTGTTTGTTCAACCTCGAAGCCATAGCTCCTAACAATTCTGCTCTTGTAAAAGGCTTAGTTAAATAATCATCCGCTCCCAAATCCATCCCTTGACGGATATCTGCTTTGTCTACCATTGCTGTTAGGAAAATAAACGGAATTGCGGCTGTTTCTGGTACTTGACGTAAAGCGCTCAAAACTTCATAGCCATCAACTTCTGGCATCATTACATCACAGATAATCAAATCTGGCAAATTTTCCTGCGCCCACATTGCACCGATAAAACCGTTTTCAGCGCCCACCGCTTCAAAATCTTCCGCTTCAAGCAATTCTAAAATATTTGCTCTTACGGCTGATTCATCTTCTATTACTAAAACTTTTTTCATTTTTATTGTTTCAATGGTAGTGTAACGGTAAATGTTGTGCCAACTTCTAATTGGCTCTCTACAGTAATTGTGCCTCGGTGTAAATCCACAGACTTTTTAACAATCGCAAGCCCCAATCCTGTACCAGGAATATTACTCACATTCTTACCACGATGAAAAGACTCAAATAACTGTTGTTGGTCTTCTATAGAAATACCAATCCCTCGATCTTGAATCGAAAAAGTTGCCTGATTGCGATCGCATTTTAAATTAAAATTTACTTCTTTGCCTTGGGGCGAATACTTCACTGCATTTGTCAACAAATTAGTGATGATGTGTCGGAGTAATTTTTCATCTATAAGCCCATCAAAGTTATCTAATTGGTCTTGAGTGCCAAAGTTAATAGTATGAGATTGGGTTGTAACTTGCACTTCTTCTACTAAGTCGCGACAAAATTGGCTGATATCTAGCAGCTTTGGTTGAAATTCTAATTTTCCAGCATCAGCTTTACCAATTAGTAGCACGTCATCCAGCAAATTAGTCATATGTTTTACGCTAGATTGAATCCGTTGCTGGTGCTTAAGTTTCTTCTCCTCAGTCCATTTATGACTGTAATATTCCAGCAACTCGCTAGAAGATAAAATTGTTGCTAAGGGAGTACGAAACTCATGAGATGCCATAGTTACAAACCGAGATTTAAGTTCGCCCAGTTCTTTTTCCTTTTCTAACGCGTTGCGAATTTCTGTTTCTACTTGCTTGCGCTCGGTAATGTCACGAATAATTGCCACGACTTCATTTTCTGCACTAACAGCAATTCGCGCTTCGTAGTCTAAGAAGTTGTGATCTAATCGCAACTGGTATTCAAAAATTTGCATATTTTTGGTAATTAAAGCCAACTGTAGGCAATCCATCATGGGATTAGCTACTTCTTCAGGAAATACCTCGTACAAACTTTTGCCCAAAAATTCTTGAGTGGGTAGAGGTAAAGGATTATTTTTTACCGCTTTGAAATTAACAAAAATCCCCTCAAAACTAATCCGAAACATTGCATCAGGAATAGCGTCAAGCAAAGCTCTATTTGTAGATAAACTCAAATTTAGGGCATTTTCTGCCCGTTTGCGATCGCTAATGTCGGTAGAAATGCCACAAACTGCATAAATTTCTCCTGCTGCGTCAAATAGGGGAAACTTGATCGAGATATAAGTATGCAATCCGTCAGAATGAGGAGCCACTTCTTCCCAGTCCATAGGGCTTTTAGTTTCTATTACTTTTAAATCGTTTGCCCGATAGGTATCAGCCATTTCTTTGGAAAAGAAATCGTAGTCAGTTTTACCTCTAATAACTTCTCTATCAACATTAAAAAGGATTCCAAACCAAGCATTGATTGTTAGGTATCTACCCTGGAGGTCTTTAACGTAAATCAAAGCCGTAGAGTTGTCTAATATTGCTTGCAAACGCTGTTCGCTTTCTTGCAAAGCTTGTTGACTGTGCCTAGCTTCCGTAATATTGCGCACCACTTTAGCAAAACCGCGCAGTTGCCCATTGTGGTCTTTTAAAGCGGTAATCAGGGCATCCACCCAAATCCGCGAACCATCTTTACACACGCGCCAGCCCTCATCTTCGATTTGACCGTTGACTTGAGCTAGGTGTAGCAATTGTTCGGGCTTACCGATGGCTCTATCTTCTGCCGTATAAAAACAAGAAAACGGCATTCCTAAAATTTCTGTCGATTGGTAGCCCTGGATTCTTTCGGCTCCAGTATTCCAATTAATAATCTGTCCTTTTGGGTCGAGCATGAAAATAGCATGATCTTTTCCCCCCTCCACTAATAGCCGAAAACGCTCCTCACTATCAAATAAGGCGGCTTCTACTTGCTTGCGTTGAATTAATGCACCTAATTGAGTTGCTACTGTAGAAACCAGCTTGACTAGGTTTTTGTTCTCGTCATCGGCGGTAAACATAAAAAAGATTAAAACCGCCAAAACGCGATCGCTGGCGACAATGGGAATACCTACCCCAGACTTGAAACCAGCTTCTAAAGCGCCAGGTTTGCGTAAAAAAGCTGTGTCTTCTGCGGTAGAGACGTTTTGCATCCACTCTGGTTGCTTAGATGACCAAACTCGCCCCGGTAATCCTACCCCTAGCAAAAAATTTAGTTTTTTACTTTCCAGTCTAAATTTATCGAGATTTTGAGTATTTCTGTACCAAGCTGGACTGCATTCAAGAGCGCCGCCAGTGGGTATCCATGCTTCCCCAAAAGCCCACCCTGTAAAGTCGCATACTAAGCGCAGTGCTACTCCCAACGCCGAGTGAAAGTTTGCTGATTCTCCGATTGCTTGGGTCATGGTTTGGAGAAAACGTACTTCTTCTTCGGCTTTTTGGCGAGTACCGATCTCTCTATGCAATTGGTTGTTGGCGTTTCGCAGTTCTTTGGTACGTTCTTCAACGCGAAGTTCTAACTCCTGTTTATTGCGTTTTATTTCGGCTTCGGCAATAACGCGATCGCTAATATCCCGTACCATTGCTAAAACTTCATTTTCGCCATTAACAACAATTCTAGTTTCATAATGGCGGATGACACTCTGAACAAGGAGTTGATACTCAAAAATTTGCGTCTCTCCAGTTTGTAAGGCTTGGCTTACGTATTGCTTTCTCTGAATTACTATTTCTGGGTGCAAAATTAGGCACTCATTGTTGCGCTCATCCATCGATTCGTAAATATTTTTTGCAGGCAAATAATCTAAACAATTGCCATCTTTATCAAGCCGCAGCATCAAATCGGGAATGGCGTTTAATAAAGCTCGATTTTTAGCTTCACTTTCGCGCAAAGC
The DNA here is from genome assembly GCA_013698215.1 of Tatlockia sp. Lineage (GTDB taxonomy): Bacteria > Cyanobacteriota > Cyanobacteriia > Cyanobacteriales > Chroococcidiopsidaceae > Aliterella. Next base: position 3,314 of record JACCVJ010000185.1, read on the forward strand.
AAGTTCAGTATGTTTGCTCTCAGTAATATCAACAATGTAGTTTCTGATTAGACCGCTAACGGCAACATAATGTACTGATTGGGAAAATATTTTGCTACCAATTTCTACTTCTCGGACAAAAAATGTTTCTTGACCATTTTTTACGATTGGCATTATCTCCTTTAGCAGTGGATGTTGTAGCTTAGTTTCTCTAAGGTCTGGAAACTGCGATAGTGCGGAGGGATTAATATAAGTAATATCTCCAGCGAGATCGATTTCAATAATTGGATTAGTGATAGGTTCAGGAAAAGATGCCAATTTGACAAGTGCAGCATCACTATAGTTGGCTATTTCTCTTTCTACACCGATCACCGTGCCTTTAGTGGCTACTTTTACAGCTTTTTTTTCTGTATCCTCTAAAATTATTTCTAAGTCATTAGCTGTTGCGTAGTACCACGCTTTAACATTATCTGCGAAGATAATTTCATCTTTATGGCTAAGTTCGCGCTCGAAGCAATGTTGACCGTTAACTATTAAACCGTTTGTACTGCGGACACCTTGTAAATTGCCATCAACAAGCCGAAACAAAGGCGGATTCTCTGTTACTCTCACCAAACTAGCGTGCTGTCGTGAC
>JACCVJ010000201.1 GCA_013698215.1 Tatlockia sp.
GATAGTTGACCCGATTGCCAACAATGACAGAGATATTGGTAATCTGAAGAAAACTTATTCAAGTCAAAAGATTCTAATTGAGGGTACTGCTGTAATAGATAGGCAAGGCGTTCTTGTTGTCCTATGACGCTAGTTGCAAAGTGAATATGCCCGCTACCGACATAAACTCGCCAAAATAACGAATCAGAATGAGGGTCGCAGATTGTCAGTTGCCCAGAAAGTTTTTTTTGTCCAATATCTTGCAAAGCTTTAGCTACAGAGATACTTTTAGTAGCAGTTGTCGCTGGGTTAGGTTGCGGTTCAACGGTTTCAGCCATTGGGAGAACTCCTATAGCAGGATACATAAAACGAGGATATGTTAAATAAAAATATAAAACTCAATATTTGCGGTTAGATAATAACTTTAAAAGTAATCTACAAGCGCTATATAAATTGAGCTACTTTTAAAAATACCGCTAAGGACGCTAGGTTTGTAACCGAGATTATACGGATAACTTAGCTGATAAAAGTTTAATATCCGGGAAATTACTAGAGTATTTTTTCTCTATCTACTGATTAATTGAACTAGATAATAAGGGAAAATACTTAAAATATAAATTGGCAACTAAGAGTTTTAATTATTTATCGCGGCCTAAGTACATTTGTTTGTGTATTGTACTTATGTGTTTTTTATTACTATTGTGCTAAAAAGTTTGGCGATCGCCCAGTTCTGGCATTTTAATTTGTTGTAAAAAGAACTCCTCTAAAGAAGGGCGCGACAAGTTTAAGGTAATAATACGGATTTCAAAGGCAGATAAATGAGCTAGAAATTCATCAATATTTTTAGTCAAAATTTGACCGTGCCAGTATCTATCTTTTTCCCAAGTAAGATCGATTACCCATTGATGAAGTAAATCCTCATTACCGCCTTGAGCCTTAACATGATACACATTAGCTGTGCCTAACAGTTCGTCAATAGAGCCACTACAAATCAATTGTCCTCGATCGAGAATAGCCACGCGATCGCATATTTGCTCTACTTCCGATAAAATATGACTGTTAAAAAAAATTGTTTTGCCTTGCTGTTTGAGAGACAAAATAATACTCCGCATTTGGTAACGTCCGAGGGGGTCGAGTCCTGACATTGGCTCGTCAAGAAATACCAATTCAGGGTCGTTAATCAATGCTTGCGCCATCCCTACACGCTGAAGCATACCTTTAGAGTATTGACGCATCTGTTTTTTACGAGCGGCGGTTTGGGGTAATCCAACTAATTCTAAAAGTTGAGGAATCCGCGATTTCTGAACTTGGGCTGGAATTTGAAACAATCCCGCCGTCATTTGCAAGCATTCCCATCCGGTCAAATAGTCATAAAAATAGGCATTTTCTGGCAAATAGCCCAAGCGCTGCTTGACAGAGCGACTTCCCAAAGGATGATTCAATAGCAAACCGCGTCCCGAAGTTGGGCGAACAATGCCTAAGAGCAGCTTTAATAGCGTAGTTTTTCCGGCTCCGTTGGGCCCCAATAGTCCAAAGGTTTCGCCTTGAAAAACACTAATAGAGCAGCCTTTAAGGGAAGCAATTTTTTGATTTAGCCAAAAACCAGTGCGATAGACTTTACTTAAGTCAAAAGTTTGTACTACGGTTGGGCGCGATTGCACATTAGTTGGCTCGGCGGAGTCGGTAATTGACTTCATTTAACTTAGGTAAAACGTCTTCTAAAATATCTAATATAGGCTCGAATCGGCAGGAAATAGATGGATCGTTCAAAAATTGTTGCGGTAGTTACAGGCGCGATCGCTTTGTTGCTAGGAATTGTATATTTAGTTATTGTCCAATTTTTAGATTTTCGCGGTGAAATGCTCCCCGCGCCCCAAGTACAAATGTTACAGAATATAACTTTAGCGGCTAAGTAACAATAAAAGCGATCGCTTTATTCTGGGGGAATTAGCGATCGCCTTAATCTGATTAATCCTCTTATTGGGCGCTTAAGGGAGAAAATAGCCTAGTATCTGACGAGTAAATCCAAGCAACTCCTTCCGGATCGCGGGTTTGCGTCCAGGTGGAGAAATCGGGATCGTCTCTACGCTTGTAAATGGTGCTGGAATGAACATCAAGCCGTTTAGCAAGCTCTGATTGAATTAAACCTAGGGGCGCTTCCACTGGGTACGGTTCTTCAACTTCTTTAACAGACAAAGGTGCAGAAACCACCGCAGCTACAGAGGTTTTGGTTGCAATATTTGCCGTTTCTTCTACTTCTACTAACTGGGGTACAGGTTCGCTTTCATCTAAAATATTGCCAATAATACTTGCAGTAATAAAATAATACACCGCGTCTTGGCGATCATAATTGCGGCACTGAGCGCCGAATTCTTGAGCTTTTGTATCTAGATAGCGTTTAGCTGTTACCGCACTAAAGTTAGCTTTCATCGCTAAATCAAGCGGAGTAATCGCCCCTTGATTGAGTTGAATCAGATTGTAAAAAAGTGGGTCAACTTGTTTGCTCCATTTTTCCCATTGGTATCGCTGCCAAATATTTAACCCTACACTAAGCAAAAGTAGAAATAGGATAATTGGCCAAGTGGCAAAAAGGAAAATAATTAAAATTGCGATCGGCAAGAGGATTAAAAGAAATCCACTCTCATTATTGTTATCTATTGCTTGTTCAGTCATGCCTGTTTGTGCAAATTGACTTGCTGGCAAATCAATTTAATTTTTGCTTATATTGGCATCTTTTGCTAATTTTTTAGCAAAACTTGTTTTTGCCAAGTAGCTACACAATGGCTGAAAACTCCATTAATGAAACTTCCCAGACTAAACGCGGCTGCACAAAACTAAGTAAATACTTGCGGGCGAGTTCTAATTGCTCCAAAGGAGGAGCAGAAATTTTGCCCGACAAAAATTGCTGCCAATATTGCTGTTGGAGATAATCTAGCAGCCACAATTGCACTTCTAGCTCTAATAAGCCTACTTGACGAGCGAGTTCTAA
>JACCVJ010000222.1 GCA_013698215.1 Tatlockia sp.
TAATTGCCCAAAAGTGACGCATCAGTTCCCATTTGCTAAAGTTGCGGAAAATACTAATTGTGAGCAACCCATCATCAATTGCCGCATCGGGAGCAACAGTAAAACCAGTACCGTAATAAGCTCCATTAGCAATTACAACTAATAGCGCTGACAGCCTCAATTCGCGTCTAGCAAGGGGCTTTTGTCTGGCAAACCGTCGTTTTAGCGGCGGTACACGGGCTGCGGCGATGGGGCGGTCAAACTCAATTCTTAGCCGTTGTGGTTTGTAACCTATTGCTAATCTAGCCGCTTGCAACAGTTGTCCCCACCGACCGCCTTTGATTTCTTCCCCCAAGGGAAAAAGGGCAGCATCTAGCCCAACTCCCGCCGCTTCAAAAAAGTAATGTTCGTTATTAGCTTGACCTACATCAATAGTTTTAATTTGACCAGTGGCAATTACCTGACAAGCTGCAACTAAATCGGTCGGAATGCTCAAACTACGAGCAATGTTATTGTACGTGCCAATAGGGATAATTCCGAGCGGAATAGGCGATCGCAGCAACCCCTTGGCAACTTCGCCTACCGTACCATCTCCACCCGCCACTACAACTAACTCGTAATTTTCCTCAATGGCTTTAAGAGCAATCAAAGCCGGGGAAGTATCGGGATCTGTAAAAGCTATATCGGCTCTAATTCCTTCTGCGTCCATCGCCGCAATAATTTCTGGCAATTTCATCAAATTAGGCTCGTCATTGCCAGAAACCGGATTAATAATTAGTCGTATGCGTTTGAGAGTTTGTGTTTGCACTTTTAACTCCCCCGGAAAAACAACTCGCGCCTACACATTCTAACCTGTCCTTTTTCAATCTTAAATCAACGAATATCCTCGTAAAACTTTTTCAGATAGGTAGGCGAAACACCCAGACCCCACAATATTCCAATATAAAGATATATACCTGTAGCTTTTAGCGTACCCCAATGGGCTACTCGGCGATCGCTTGAAGTGACTATTCGATTCACTTGACAAATACGTCCTAGCCGTACCAACTTTAAACACAAGTCTGCTTCTTCTAATATAGGTACATCATTAAAGCCGTCACAATCCCAGAAATCAGCGCGACGACAAAACATTACCTGATCGCCAAACAACAAACGCAGTCCTTTAAAAAATAGGAGAGGGCGAAATATTAGCGGCGCGTAGTAAGTTTTTAAATAGTTATGCAACGATACTCCCCAACGGGTAGTTTGGAAACCTGCCATTAAAGAAATAAACCCGCCTCCAGCAATACTTTTGTCTGCTAAGGTAGCAACGATTACAGCAACTAAATCGTCAGGGACGCAAGTATCGGCATGGAGAAAACACAAAATATCTCCAGTAGCGGCTTTTGCGCCATAATTCATTTGAAGACTTCGCCCTGGTGGTTGGCAACTTAAAACTTTAATTCCTGCTTTATCAGCAATTGCTACCGTTTCATCTTCGCTACCACCATCGACTACTAATATTTCCTCTGCTGGAGGATTTAGAATACTCAACTGGTGCAAAGTACGCTCTAGACAGCTTGCTTCGTTAAGAGTCGGAATAATAATTGAGACACGAGACATTTAATATTACTGATAGTAGAGACGTTTTAGACATCTCTACACTGTTAGCAATTTGTGATTTTTAATAAATATAGTCTCTAGTTCGCTCCTCTAATCGCTGGTCGATCGCGGGATTCTCTAAACATTTCTACATCATCACCATAACCAATAGGTAAAACTGCCTCAACGTTTTCATGGGGACGAGGGATAATTACCCAAGATTCTAAAGACCCGCCGTATACCTTCTCTACTACAGCAATACCCGCCTCCATAGCTGCCTTAACTTCGGAGACATCACCCCGGATATTGACAGTAAAACGTGCGCTTCCGGCTCTTAAATAGCCAACTAAGGTAACTCGACCAGCTTTTACCATCGCGTCTGATGCTGCCAAGACTGCCGGAAAACCCTTTGTTTCAATCGATCCAACTGCCTGTGCTGACGACATGGGAAATCTCCTAAGTTTGATAGATTATGTACCAGACAATAATTGTACGAACATTTGGTCGCATTAACGGTTGTGTCGCAAATTCTTTTTGCGATCAACAATCTGTGACAACCACATTGGTATGTTTCTCGTACATCATTGATGACTAAAAAATGTATTATCACTTGACAAATTTGTAAGTATGACTGCGATGACCCGCGTAGGAGAAAACTGCCGATGGCACTCAAGTGAATTAAAAAATTTTGGATTTATTTAGCGATTACTAGGAGCCAACACAGCTAGTCAACTGTAAAAATACTGGCTAAATTGTTGATTATTAAATAAAGTTTATTACTATACTTCAGTGTGTTTACTGATAACTTGTTATAAACACTACAGTATAATTGCTCAAGCACGTAAAAACGAAAACCTAGTCAGTGGTAACAACTTCATGAATCAGTTAACGACATCTCCTAAACAAAATTGTTTTCAGAACAATCGCCGCGTGATAAATCCAAAAATCCAACGTTTTTTGGTCAATGAAAGCCCGGCAACCCCATGTTTAGTTGTAGATTTAGATGCGATCGCCGAAAATTATTTGACTTTACGCCGTCTGATGCCACAAGCACAAATTTACTATGCAATGAAAGCTAACCCAGCACCAGAAATTTTACAGCTATTAGTTGGATTAGAAGCAAAATTTGATACTGCTAGTATCTATGAAATTGAACAATGTATTGCTGCTGGCGTTGCGCCAGCAGACATTTCCTATGGCAATACAATTAAAAAATCAAAGGATATTGCCAGCGCATACAAACTAGGCATAAGGTTGTTTGCCTTTGATAGCTTAGGCGAATTAGAAAAAATTGCTACTTACGCACCGGGATCAAAGGTTTATTGTCGCCTATTAATGAACAATGAGGGTGCAGAATGGCCTCTGTCGCGAAAATTTGGATGCGAAATTGATATGGCTTACGACTTGCTTGTGCAAAGCCACAAACTTAATTTAATTCCGTATGGCGTATCGTTTCATGTTGGTTCCCAGCAGACCGATCCTACCCAATGGGACAAGCCCATTTGTCAAACAGCAATGCTGTTTTCAGCCCTCAAGCAAGTAGGTATCGAATTGCAGATGATCAATCTAGGAGGTGGCTTTCCTGGTAGTTACCAATCAGAAATTCTTGATGTAAAAAATTATACTAACGCTATTGCCAAATCTATGCATAGCTACTTTGGTAATAATCTGCCAGAGATGATGCTTGAACCGGGGCGAAGTCTTGTTGCAGATGCTGGAGTAATTCAAAGTGAAGTAGTGCTAATCTCACAAAAGTCTCATATAGAAAATAAGCGTTGGGTTTTTATAGATATTGGCAAATTTGGTGGTCTTGCCGAAACTATGGATGAATGTATTACAGCAGTTCTCATTCCGATAAAGTACAGCTTTAGGATTTAATTACTGTGAGGTCATGCTCAAGGTGTACTGCACTCAAGTGCGAACCGCTATAAGTATCGTATTTGTACTCCTAGAGATGGAGCGAAAACAGGGCTAATTATTCTTGCTGGACCTACTTGTGATAGTGCTGATATTCTCTACGAAAAAGCTGATTACGAATTACCACTGAATCTGCAAGTAGGAGACAAAATTGAGATTTTAAGTACAGGTGCTTATACCAGTTCTTACTGTTCTGTTGGCTTTAATGGTTTTCCGATACTAAAGTCTTATTACATTTAAAAGTTATAAATAAGAGGAATTAATGACTTTATTATTAGTCTTAATGGCGGCAGTTTCATTTACTGTAGGCGGTATCTACATGAAACTTTCTGCTGGATTAACTCAATTAGTACCTAGCTTGCTTGTGTACGTGTTTTTTGCAGCCGGAGCAAGCTTACAAACTCTAGCTATGCAGAAGTCGGAATTAAGCATAACTTATCTTTTGGTTTTGGGATTAGAATCAGTTTTAGCATTGCTATTTGGTATTTTCTTATTTAAAGAAGCATCTTCTTATGCAAAATACTTGGGTACAACTTTAATTGTTGCTGGTATGGTGATTGTGCATTATGGCGATAAACTGCCACGTTTTTAATTTAAATTTTTAACGCTCAAATTTTAAGCTTTGCATATTTTTCGCAAGTAAACCTGTAATGATATGCGATCGCATCAAAAAGAATTTGCGCCACAAGTGCGATCGCGCCTTACCTTAATAAAATCTTGCCAAAAGCTATTAAGTTCTAAATTCTTCTACTTTTGCTGTGTAGTGAATTGGCAAAATAACTTCGACATTTTCTGG
>JACCVJ010000224.1 GCA_013698215.1 Tatlockia sp.
TGAAACGGGCAAAATTCTTCCACCATCAAAAGTTCTGGAACTTGGCTGCGGAAACGGCAGAAATTCTAATTATCTCGCTAATAACGGATTTGAAGTTGATGCAGTTGATTTTTCAAAAACCGCTATCGCAATCGCAAAAGAAAATTCATCAAAATTAAATAATTCCGTTAAATATTATTGCCAGTCAATATTTGATTTCAACTATTCCGATAAAACTTATGATTTTATCTACGACTCGGGTTGTTTTCATCATATAGCGCCACATCGAAGACCTGATTTACTTTCAATCATCCAGCGCGCGCTTAAGTCCGGCGGAATTTTCGCAATGGTTTGCTTCGCTCCGGGAGGCGGTTCGGAATATTCGGATTTAGAAGTTTACGAAAAAAGAAGTATGGGCGGAGGCTTAAGTTTTACGGAAGAATCTTTAGAAAAAATCTTTTCAAATCAATTTCATAATATTCACATTCGTAAAATGAAAGAACCTCCTAAAAAAAGCGGAGTATTCGGAAAAGATTTTCTTTGGGCGGTTAAAATGGAAAAAAAATAACAAGATATTTTTATCGGCAAATATTACAATTCGACAATAAATCATAACAATTTGGCGCATTGGACAATCCGAAAAAAGCATTCGGATTGCCGGTGACCAAAACGTTCGGCGGCTTTTCAAGGATGTTGAAGACAGAGAATGTAAAATGATGAAAAGACAAATTTTATTTCTCATTTGGCTTGTATTTTTCAATACTTCAATCACATCCGCACAAGATGCAATCAAAGTTCCGAGCGGAAAGTCCGTCTTGATTGACGGTAAGTGCAGGGAAGAAGAATGGAAAGATGCTGCTCAGTTATCAATGTCGAAAGATTATAGACTGTTTCTCAAAAAGACGGATGATTACGTTTTTGTTTGTGTCGCTCCGCCGGCGAAAAGTAATTTGATGGCGGATTTGTATTTGTCGGCGGCAGACAAAAAACTTTACACGCTGCACGCTTCCGCCAAACTTGGCGAACGCGCGCTTGAAGGCGATAAATGGAAAGAATGGACGAACGATTGGGATTGGTGGAATATTGACGGCTGGTGGGCTAATACCTTGAAACCCGATTCATTTGAAAAGCGGTCTTTTTTGCCGAGCCGGGCAATCGAATATCAAATCAGCCGCAGACGGTTTGCCGGGAAAAGCTGGCGCGTTATGGTTCATATAATTTCAAGTGGTTCACTAATCTTTCCGAGTAATGCCAACAACTTAAAGAGCGGTACGTGGTTGGAACTGAATTTAAATCGGTGAAGTTTCATTGATGATTAACCCTTTAGGAAATCACAGAAGCCTCTCAACGAATAATTGAACTTTTGGCTGAAACAGCGACTTTCTTATTGTGTTGTCTTTTTACTTTTACGTTGCACGTAGTGGTTCCCGCCTATTTCAACTCAAGCGTTAGATGCTTCCATCAAAGGCGAGATTTCTATATTTAACGAAACTTTAAGAGTCAGCTATGAAATTTCAACTTGAACATGCGACAGAGATACTTCGACAAACACCTTCGACCTTGAATTCGCTTCTGCGTCATCTCTCTGATGAATGGGTTCTTCCGAATGAAGGTTTGCAGAGTTGGAGTCCCTACGATGTAGTAGGTCATCTCATCCACGGCGAGGAAGCAGATTGGATTTCGCGTGCGAAAATTATTCTGGAACACGGTGAAACGTATCCTTTCGAGCCGTTTGACCGATTCGCTATGTTCGAGAAATCGAAAGGGAAATCATTAGCGGAACTGCTCGACATCTTTGAACGGCTGCGAGAGGGAAATCTGAAGGAATTGGAGAAGATGCGCTTGACGGCTGAAATGTTTGAAAAGCGCGGGAAACATCCTGAATTAGGAGTGGTGATGCTCGGTCAATTGCTTGCTACTTGGGTGGTGCATGACTTGGGTCACATCGGACAGGTGGTCAGAGTAATGGCGAAACAATATCAAAATGAGGTCGGACCGTGGCAGGCTTATTTGCCGATCTTGGTAAGTTGACGATTAGGTCATACGAATTTAGGCAAGTCACCTACGCAAGACGGAAACGGCAACATTCACTTGGTCTTTAGACATTTTTACTGGCTATCCGGCTGTTATATTTACGTATCCTGAAAAACATAATTTAATATGAACGCAAAACAAGAAGATGCAAATTTAATCCTTAGGCTCTATGAACTTCGACGCGAAGAAACTATGCGTCGGGCGCGGTCTTGGTTTTTGACAAACTTCAACCCGCAAAGTGTCCAGGACATTTTTGCCGTGGTTGTCGGCGACGAGCATAGCGCAGACTTTCGAATGGTTGCGTCATATTGGGATATGGCAGCAGCATTTGTTAGTTACGGCGCGATTGACGAGCAGATGTTCAACGACATCAATACTGAACATATTGCCATTTACGCTAAACTCCAGCCGTTTCTCGCAGAACTTCGCGCGATGCCGGGTATGCCGCCGTATTTTTATTTGAAAAATCTTGAGGCGTTACTGATAAGAATGCCCGATATTGAGGAGCGAATTACAATGATGCGCCGGTATATGAAAAATCGCGTCGAGTCACAGTCGTAACAACATAATTAAAGGGAACTCGTTTCTTTTAATGCGCTGTCAATTAAGTCAGCTGTAACCGATGGTCGCAAGATGAAAGACTTACGCTTTTTCTGCTTGTTGATTCGTTTTTACCTGCTTGACAGAAAAAAGCGTCTGGCAAACCAGCATTTTCTATTATTGATTTTTTGCAGGGGACTAAAGGATGTTCGAGGGCTTTGAACTTACGAAGATCGACACCGGCGAGGCGGTGATTCGGACACGGCACGGCGGCAGCGGCGCACCGCTCTTGCTGCTTCACGGACACCCGCAAACGCACGTTATGTGGCACAAGATTGCTCCGCGTCTGGCTCAAGATTTTACTGTTGTTGCCACCGATTTGCGTGGTTACGGAGACAGCAGCAAACCGCCCACAACGCCTGACC
>JACCVJ010000245.1 GCA_013698215.1 Tatlockia sp.
TTGTTGCTCGTACTGCCCAGCGATCGCTCTCAATTGCCCTCATTACGTCTTGAGCATGGTGTTGAGCAGGCATGGCGGGGCTGTAGTGGGCGTTATTAGCAGCGCTGAGGATAAATTGACCTCCTAGGGCTGTTTGGCGGCGTAAATGCTCGGAAAACGCTGATTCATAACAAATACTGGCGATCGCCCGTCCAAATGGCGTATCAAATACTTGGTTATCTGCGCCAGCAACTTGATGGGCTTCTAAGGGGGAAAGTCTGTTAATTAATGTTCCTAAAACTTCTGCAAAGGGAATATACTCGCCCAAAGGTACTAATTTTACTTTGTTGTAGCGGCTGTAAGTTTGTCCTGTACCTGTCAGCGTAAATAAACTATTTGTATAACTCCTTCCTTGTTCGCCAAAAGCTCCCAACCAAGCAACAACACCTTTTTCGCGCACTGCTTGATAAAAAGAACTACTTGGTATATCTCGCCAAAACAAAGGTAAAGCTCCTTCAGGGGTCAAAACTGCCTCAACTCCTTGGTCAGCAAGAGTTTTGTAGCCTGTAGTATACCCTTCAATCGCCCGACGTAAACCACCTTCGTAAAGCTTAATTTCGTTAGGAATATTCCCTTGAATAATGCCTACTTTTAAAGCGGTTTCCGGGGGCTGAATTAGTGGCTGACTAGCTAATCCCCACCCAATTAAATGCAATCCGATTAGTAAAGAAGTCGCATAACTTAAGTAACTTCTACTACGGTGTAGCCAAGCTTCAGCAATTAACAAGTTAACCACGACTAGAGCGGCGGTTACTGTAGTAGTACCCGATATTTGACCTAAATGTAAAATTGCGATGTTGTGGGGGCTTTGAGTATAGGCGATCGTAGTCCACCACAACGCGCCCTTACTCCAAATACCTTCTAAACCGCACCACAAGGTTGTCCCAACTAAAACGCGGAGGGGAAAAGTTAATTTTTTTCCCAAAAAAGTCATGCTAGTTGCCCAAATTGCAACTAAAGCCGCTCCCCACAGTGTAAGGAATATCCAACAAAAAGCAGCGATCGCTAAACTAGCAAGCCAAGGTACTCCCATCCATGTCATCGGATGAATACCTGTAATCCACCAGATCGCTACACCGTGATAGCCAATTCCCCACAGCAAGGCGCAAAGGAAAATATTAGTACCTTCAACAATTAAAATCCATAACGGTGCTAAAGCAATCCAGGCTAAAAACCATGCGCCTACGGGTGCAACAGTTAAACCCATCATTACCCCAGCGACTAGAGCAATAAATAGCGGGAGAAAACCCCCCGCTTTTGTCTGTTTACTCGTCCTCAACATCATCATCAATGACATTAGGCGGTACTAAAGCAACATCGGCGATCGCATCGTCTTCATCTAATCGTTGCACCCTTACCCCGGTAGCGGTTCTAGACTGCGTGGGAATAGCGTTGACGGTTTGACGAATAATAATCCCGCGACTTGTCACCATCATTAATTCATCATCAGTGTTGACAACACAGAGGGCTGCAAGTTTGTCTTGGGTTTTACGGGGTTTAAATTTGGTGGCAATTTTTCCCTTGGTTGCCCGGTTGTACAATTTAAACTGAGCCACAGGTACGCGCTTACCATAGCCTCCCATAGTAATAATTAGTACCCAAGGACCGCTTCCCTCAGTAACCGTTACTTCTTCACCTTCAGCAATTTCTATTTCATCAATTTCTACTTCAGTTTCAGAAATTTCTATTTCATCAATTTCTACTTCCTCGGCTTCAGTATCTAATACAGGCAAAGTGGCAAGAACAGCACTAGGCAATATATCCATCCCAATTAGCTCATCACCTGCTTTAAGTTTCATCGCTCTTACGCCGCGAGTTGCTCTCCCTAGAGGGCGCAATTGTTCTTTATTGGTTCTAAAGTGAATTGCCATCCCCGAACGCGAACCGATAATGATACTGTCTTCATTTCTCGCTCTTCGTACCCACCGAAGCTCATCGCCATCTTCTAAAGAAATCGCAATTAATCCATTTGCCCGAATATTGCTAAAAGCTGCTAAGTCAGTTTTTTTGATGTAACCGTTGCGAGTCAACATTACCAAGTATTCATCGCTAGTAAATTCGCTAACAGGAACGATGGAAGTAATTTTTTCATTTCTAGGGATGGGCAACATCTGCACAATGGGCGCACCTCGGCTAGTGCGGGATGCGGCGGGGATTTGGTAAGCCCTGAGAGAATAAACTACACCGCGATCGCTAAAAAATAATATGCTGTCATGATCGCAACAAGTTAGAAAATGCTCAATCCCGTCATCTTCCTTAATTTTTGCCCCAGCTTTACCGCGCGTTGCTCTACTTTGCGCCTCAAAGGTGCTTACAGGCATCCGCTTAATGTAACCTTGCTCGGTCAGCAAAATTAAAGCTTTTTCATTAGCGATTAAGTCAATGTCTCCCAGTTCCCCCAAATCTGGCTCAATTACTGTGCGTCTGGGGGTGGAATGGGTAGCTTTTATTTGCCCTACTTCAGTTTCAACAATTTCTAAAATCCGTTCGCGTCTTGCCAATATGTCTTGCAAGTCGGTAATTTGGGTTTGCAAATCATCGTGTTCGTTGCGGATTTTATCAGCTTCCAATGCTGTCAAGCGGCGAAGTTGCATCTGCAAAATTGCATCGGCTTGTTGTTCGCTAAGAGAGTAAGACTCAATTAACTCTGTTTTCGCTGTTGGTGAATCGGCGGCTTGACGAATTGTGATAATAATCGCGTCTAAATTAGCTAAAGCAATTAGCAACCCTTGCAACAGGTGATCTCTTTCTTCGGCTTTACGCAATTCGTACTGAGTGCGGCGGGTAATCGAAACAATGCGGAAGTCTAAAAATACTTGTAAAAACTGGCGCAGGGTTAGCAACTGAGGATCGTTATTTACCAGCGCTAACATATTTGCGCCAAAGTTTGCTTGTACAGGTGTTTGCTTGTACAGGTTGTTTAGCACTACGCGGGGATAGGCATCGCGCTTTAGTTCTATAACTACTCGCATTCCATCGCGATCGCTTTCGTCCCGAATATCGGCAATTCCTTCTAGGCGCTTTTCGTTCACCATTTCGGCGATTTTCTCGATTAGCGCTGCCTTATTTGTCTGGTAAGGCAATTCGGTAATAATAATCGCTTCTCGGTCAGGACGACCTCTTTGTTCTACGGTTTCAATTGTTGCTACTCCGCGCATACAAATTGAGCCGCGCCCAGTAGTATAAGCTTCTTTAATTGCTGCTGTGCCTAATATCTGTCCTCCCGTGGGGAAGTCAGGGCCAGGAATATATTGCATTAATTCCAGATCGGTGATTTCTGGATTACGAATTAAAGCAATTAAGCCATCAATCACTTCACCCAAATTGTGGGGGGGAATATTTGTCGCCATCCCGACCGCAATTCCCGAAGAACCATTGAGCAACAACTGGGGAATCCGCGCGGGTAGTACGGTGGGTTCTTGCTGCGAACCGTCGAAGTTGTCGCTAAAGTCTACCGTTTCTGCTTCTATATCTCGTAATAACGAGTCCCCGGTTAATGACTGCAAGCGACATTCGGTGTATCGCATCGCGGCGGGTGGATCGTTGTCTATCGAGCCAAAATTACCATGTCCGTTGATGAGGGGCGATCGCATAGAAAAGTCTTGCGCCATCCGCACCAAGGCATCGTATACCGCCGTATCTCCGTGGGGATGATACTTACCCAATACTTCCCCAACTACACGGGCGCATTTACGAAACGGGCGATCGGCGGTTAGTCCTAATTCGTGCATGGCGTAAAGAATGCGGCGATGCACAGGTTTCAGACCATCCCTGGCATCTGGAAGCGCCCGACCTACAATTACGCTCATCGCGTATTCTAGGTAAGACCGGGACATTTCATTACGCAAATCGGTGGGGATAATCCTCTCCTGAGAGATCGTCATAGCTCAAAAAGCTCCAAAAACCTGAGATTTTAATAGACAAACTCAATAAAGCGCCAAATTCTTCCAAATAGCTGCTATATTTATGTCATTTTCTGTTACAATCTTAGCATATTTTGGGGTCAACAGGGCTTTAAATTAGGCTCTTTTTCTATCTTCAGATAGTGGGAAGCAGACAAAGGAAAAATCTAAGCTAAAGCATCCCTGTAAAATTTACTTATGAATAGCGAAACAACCCCAAGTCAAGCCGAAAAAAGTACAGAGAATGAGGAAGTCGAACTAAGCGCAGAAGTTCTCGATCGCATTAAGCACCCGCCAGCCATTGAGGATGCGATGATGGAGTTAAGCCCCTCTGAACGTGCTAGTAACCCAGCAGTAGCACCGCAAATGTACGAAGCATCAGGCAATGAAAGAGATGACTTGAAGCGCGACGAATGAGTAGATTATTTTGCAACTGATTCGAGATATTGGCGAAAAAGGACTTTTAGAGAGGTTGCAACGTTTTTGTCCTCCCGAAATTATCGGCGATGATGGGGCGGTAATTCCGACATTGCCGGGACATTCTTTAGTTGTAACAACTGATGTATTAGTAGATAAAGTACATTTTAGCTTACGCACTACTTCCCCGGAAGATGCGGGATGGCGCGCTGTAGCGGCTAATCTATCAGATTTGGCAGCAATGGGCGCAACTCCTCTAGGTATTACTGTTGGTTTGGCACTTCCGGGAGATGTGGCGGTTAGTTGGATAGAACGTTTATATCAGGGAATGAATCAATGCTTGCAAACTTACAATACGGCAATTATCGGCGGTGATGTTTGCAAGTCGTCGGTTATTACCGTTGCAATTACAGCTTTTGGACAAGTTGAACCCTGTGATGTTATTCGCCGCGATGGAGCTAAAGTAGGAGATGCGATCGTTGTTACGGGCGTACACGGGGCATCACGGGCGGGATTAGAGTTATTATTACATCCAGAATTAGGGCAATTATTAAGGGAGAGCGATCGCCTATCATTAATCAAAGCCCACCAACGCCCCCAACCTAGACTAGATGTATTGCCAATACTTAAACAAATCGCTCCAATTGCCGGGATGGATAGTAGCGATGGATTAGCGGATGCGGTATTACAATTATGTAAAGCAAGTGGTGTAGGCGCAACCATTGAACGTCAAAATATACCCATGCCTAGCGCCTTTACTAATTGGCTATCTCAAAATCAAGCCTTAGACTATGCTCTATACGGCGGCGAAGACTTTGAATTAGTGTTATGTATGCCCCTAGTTCAAGCTCAATCGATAGTTCAGAAACTTAGCAGCGCGGCAATTATTGGTACAATTACAGCTAGTCAAGAAGTAGTATTATGTGATGAGTCTAACCAAAACCCCAATCAACTACTAAGTGGCGATCGTAGCTTCCAACATTTTTAATTTATTAATCCAAATTTTTACCAACAAATAGGGCGTTGCTTTAGGGTAAAGACGTTGCAATGCAACTTCTTTACAAGGATTTTGATTCCAAAACGGACAACCCATAAAAAATCTACCTAAACAAAAACCCCGACGAAGCTATCTACCTCAACCGGGGTTTTATTACTTTAAGCTGTGATTACGAGCTTAAACCCACTTTTGAGCCATTAATTCAGCCAAATCAACTACCCGTTGACTGTAGCCCCACTCGTTGTCATACCAAGCCATGACTTTAACCA
>JACCVJ010000289.1 GCA_013698215.1 Tatlockia sp.
CGATAGCCTTTAATCAAGCTAGTTAAAACTACACCGACAGCTAAAGCACCAGATAAAACAATACTAAGTACGTTGTCACTAGCTAAATCGGTTTGATCGATTAAATACAGCACCACTAAGCCAAATACTAAAGTAAATGGCAAAAGCATCAAAGTGGGTTCTATATGTAGCAATACGCCTAAAGCTACACCAATTAAAGCCGCATGACCGACAGCATGACTAAAAAACGATAACTGACGTAAGGTAACAAAACTTCCTAATAAGCCGCCTAGTAAGCCCATTAATACCCCGCCAGCGATCGCCCTTTGCATAAAAGGAAACTGTAACAGAGTAAATAAATTTTGAGTATTGGTTATGGCTAAAAGGTTAAACATTAATATCAATAAACGCACTAATACCCCTAGTGTGCGGCAATTTAGTCTGTTGGAAGGCGCAAAAATCCGAATTTGTTTGTTAGCTTCAGAGAAAAAAGCATAATTGCTAATGATTTATCTAGATGATATTGCCGATTTTTTATCTAACTTGATGGCAGCAGAGCGTTTTATTGACGACCAAAACGGCGTATATATACCTTCAAATAGAGCGATCGCCCGTTTTGGACTTGCACTAGAACCTTGGGCAGAATTAACCACCTGGGCGCAGCAAGAGCGATTAGACGGGCTATTTTTACATCGTCCTTGGCAACTCCAAACAGTTGATATAGGCGTAGTTGCTTATCATTTAGCTTTTGATGAAGCTTTAACCCTTAGTTTCAATCCTCACCTTGCAACGGTACTGGGAATGGGTAATTTAGAAGTGCTAGGCAAAAAAGCAGGACGCGCCATCGGGATGATAGGAGAAGTTGAGCGCCATAGTTTTGATAAATACTGCGATCGCCTCCACCAAGTTTTCAAGGGCTGCGATCGGGCAATTTCCGGTACTACAGGCGACATTTTCCGGGTGGCGGTAGTGGGTGCAATGACTGATACTTTAGTCCGTGAGGCAAAAGATCGCGGCGCAAATATCTACATTACCGGACAATTGCGACAACAAGCTTTACTTACTTTAGAAGCAACGGGGCTTAGTTGTGTAGCTATTGGACACAGGCGCAGTGAAGAATGGGGATTACGGGCTTTGTCTAGCTTACTAAGCGATTACTTTAGTCAATTAGAAGTTATTTTACCTAAATAAGCTTCTACAAGTTTTAAAATCCGTTCTGACGCATGACCATCACCAAAAGGATTAATTGCTGTCGCCATTTTTTGATAAGCAGTTTTATCGCTTAGTAATTCCTTAGCATTCGAGACAATGACATCGGGGTTAGTGCCTACAAGCTTTGCTGTACCTGCCGTTACAGCTTCGGGGCGTTCGGTTGTTTCCCGCAATACTAATACAGGCTTACCTAAACTTGGTGCTTCTTCTTGCAAACCGCCGGAATCGGTTAGTAAAAGATACGATTTGCCAATTGCGCCCACTAATTGAGCATAATCTAAAGGTTCTGTTAAAAATACTCGTGGATGACTGCCTAATAATTGCTGCAAAGGTTCGCGCACGGTAGGATTGCGATGCAAGGGTAAAAGTAAGGCTGTATCGGGAAACAACTCTAATAATTGTAAAAAGCTTTGAGCAATATCTTGGAGTGGTGCGCCCCAATTTTCCCTTCTATGCACTGTTGCGAGTAAAACTCGGTATTTTGACCATTCCAAGCCTTTAATGTCGCAAGCTGGCTGACGTTTGGCGACAGTTAATAAAGCATCAATCACTGTATTTCCTGTATGGTGAATCTCTCCCACTACTCCCGAACGTTGCAGGTTTTCGACGGCTAAAGTTGTCGGCGCAAAATGCAATTGGGTAAGCTGGGAAATTAACCGCCGATTGGCTTCTTCGGGAAAAGGATTAAATAAATCGTCTGTTCTTAATCCTGCTTCAACGTGACCAACCGGAATTTGTTGATAAAACGCCGCTAAAGTTGCTGCAAAAGCTGTAGTAGTATCGCCTTGGACGATGACAAAATCGGGTTTATTTTGCCTAAATAACTTCTCTAAACCGCGTAAACTGCGCTCGGTAATATCTGTAAGCGATTGTCCCGCTTGCATAATCTCCAAGTCTTTATCGGCTTTGAGGTCAAATAGTTGCATTACTTGCTCGACCATTTCCCGATGCTGACCTGTTAATATAACCTCCACGTCTACAGATTTCGCCTGTTGAAAGGCTTGAATTACCGGAGCAAGTTTAATCGCTTCGGGGCGCGTACCTAAAATAATATTTACTTGGGATTTTTGCTGATTCATTTAATTACTGAGTATATTTTTAATCGATTGCGTAAGTAAGCCATGTAAAAACGCCATTCTTAGCCATTTTAGGCAATGCCAAACGCCAGGTTTTACCTTCTTTTTGGCGCTGCAAATACACCTCAAAGGGGTTTTTTTGCTGACTCAATCGTTGTTTGGGTAGCTTTAAGTCATAAGTACCACTGATTCGATAGCCTGTTAGTTTGTCAATGCTTAGAGGCTGCTTTTGGGTAACATTTACGTGAGAAAGCTCCAACTTACTAATCTGCTGTAACTGCTGCTGCAACAACCGAGTTTGCAAAGCGATCGCATTTTCTACTATCTCTTTATTTGGTTCTACACCGCTACAACCATTCAGCAGCAACACCAGAACTAAAATTAATCGCCACATAACTATTTTTCAGCGCTACTATAAGCTGGAGAAACGAACCAATTTTATGATATGTCCTCAATAACTCATGCTCTCAAAGAATGGGCGATCGCCCTTGAATCCTTAGAACAAGGTAAAACAATTATGCTGCTCCGTAAAGGCGGTATCAAGGAAAGCCAAGGACGATTTCAAGTACCGCGCGACCGCATTCTGCTTTATCCCACTTACGAACATCAACAACCAGCCCTTTTAAAGCCTGAATATCAAAGTCGTGTTACCCCCGTACCTTCCGGTTGGCATCCTCAGCAAGTTACTATATCTAGTTGGGCAGAAATTACTGATGTTTTGCCTGTAAGTGAGAAAAATACTATCAAGGCGCTTTTACCCTTTCATATTTGGAACGAGCAATTTATTGGCGATCGCTTAAAATGGAAACCTCATCAACCTATCTACATTCTTTTATTACGCACCTACAAGCTTTTAACGCCCCAAGTTATCGATTATCGTACCCAATATGGTGGCTGCACTTCTTGGCTCGATTTAGCTTCAGCGATTGATATCGAGCGTACCCAGCCAATTCTTACTGAAGATATTTATAACCAATTAACTACCGAAATTCGCCAGATAGTCGGCAATAATTTAAGTTTTGCTTAAATGTGCGATAGCGCAAGCGCGCCTGTTACCGGGCTTCGCCTTTGCGATCTACCAATTTACAGACTGTCTATCGGCAAAATTCAAGCAGATATTTCCAAGTTATCAATAATATATAAGTTTCTATAGACCTTGCCATCATGAACAATTACAGCCGTCAAAGAGATAGCAATGCTTGGATTTTTCAAACCTGGGCTGCGTTTGGTCTTTCTATAGGATTAACAACTATAGGAATTATTAATTTACCTGTAGATAACTGGATCAAAGGCTTTATGTCTATGGGTATGGCTTTCAGCGTTGGCTCAACTTTTACGCTGGCAAAAACTACTAGAGATTTGCATGAAGCTACAAAAATTGTCTCTAGAATCGATGAAGCTCATGTAGAAAAATTATTGAGTCAAAATCATCCCTTAAAATAATTAATCAAAAGTACGATCTATCTTGAGCGATCGCGCCCATTTCTAAAAATTACTTTGCTAAATACTTTCCTTTACCCATAATGCCAGCCCACCACCACGACCACGAGCGGCGATGAAGTCTTCTGTTACTCTGAAAAAGGCGAAAAAAGGCGCTTTAGCAACTGATCGTTTGTAAAAATATGCGTCTTTAAGCTTTCCCCCTTGAAACCCCCCACTATAGATAGCTCGATTAAATAACAAAATTTCTACTTGTGTAAAATCAAACATTAGCAAATTCTTCTTATCTAAATAACGAGCGGGCCCAGTTAGCTTAAGCTGTAAGGAGCCAAATTGCAGAGAATTAGTAATTCCAGCCTCGCCCAAATTCTGCGATGAACAAAAATAAATCTGTGCGGTCGCAATTTGGGGTACATAAAAGCCTTTACCTAAAGCCACACCACTTTTAAAATGAGCGTTTTTAGGAGCAGTAAAGCAAAGCCGCCACTGACCAAAAAGTAATTCGAGGGGATATACTTGTCTTTGTTGCTTGGTTGTTTTTTCTGCTTGCAATAAAGCCTCGACTACTTCTTTAGCCGTCGGACGAAGTTTTTTTGCTCGTAAATTAGCCGCCCTAGCCAAAACATCCACAAAATCAATAGTCGAATCTAAAGTAGTCATAATTATTTATAACGCTA
>JACCVJ010000318.1 GCA_013698215.1 Tatlockia sp.
CATTGCAATCACAACAATGCAGTTAGTCAAACAACGCCCGTAAATGCTTACCCCGTCGGACAAAGTATTTATGGCTGTTACGATATGCTGGGCAATGTCTGGGAATGGACATCAACAGTATTTGAAGGTTATGAAGGTTTTACTGGCTATCCTTATCCTGGCTATTCTCAGGTGTATTTTGATGGCGAGCATTGGGTGCTAAAAGGTGGTAGTTGGGCGACTCGTCCTTGGGCGCTACGTTCGAGTTTTCGCAACTGGTACCATCCCGGCGTTAGACAAATTTTATCAGGGTTTCGTTGTGCCAGTAACAAAGAGTAATTGCGATCTCATTACCTGTAGTTTTATATTCCATCCTTTAATAGTTTGTTTCCTAGGTAGGAGTTTCAATGTCAATGTCTAATACTGCAAGCGGCAATATTTCCTCTAACTTAGAAAATCGCTTGCAAATCGAGCAGTTATTAAATGCTGCAACTCTATCGGCTTCGGCGCTTACAGAAAAAAGCGATGTAATTTCAGGATTAACTCGAAAACCTAAATCTGTTCAAGCTCGTTACTTTTATGATGACGATGGTTCGCAACTATTCGAGCAAATTTGTGACTTGCCTGAATACTATCTTACGCGCACGGAAACAGCTATTTTACAAGAATGTGCAAAATCCATTGCTCAAATTACCGGGGCTTGCGAATTAGTAGAATTAGGTAGCGGTAGCTCAACTAAAACCCGCATTTTGCTAGATGCTTACAATCAATTAAACTTGCCCCTACACTATGTTTCAATTGATGTCAGTGCAGGTATCTTAGAAAGCAGTGCCAAAACGCTCTTAGCTAATTACCCTTCTTTACAAGTTCATGCTCTTGTTAGTACCTACGAATTAGCTTTAAAACAATTAAAACCTGCTTCTTTACCTAACCGATTAATTTGCTTTATTGGTAGTTCTTTAGGCAATCTCAACCCCCAAGAATGTCAAGTATTTTTCTCGCAAATTACCGAAGCTCTACAAAGGGGCGAATACTTTTTATTAGGTATAGATTTACATAAATCTAAAGATATATTAGAACCTGCTTATAACGACAGTCAAGGAGTTACTGCAGCTTTTAATCTCAATATGCTCAATCACTTAAATCAACGCTTTGATGGCAACTTCGATTTAACCCAATTTGAACACTTAGCTTTTTACAATGAAACTCAGCGCCAGATTGAAATGTACTTGCAAAGTTTACGCGCTCAAACGGTGACATTAAACGCTTTAGACTTGACAATTGAAATAGCATCTGATGAAACCATCCTTACGGAAATATCCCGCAAATTTGACTTAAATAGTATTCAGCAAGAATTGCAAGCGCAAGGATTAAAACCAATGCAAGTCTGGACAGATGCTAATCAACATTTTGGCGTACTACTTTGTCGATTGCTCAACTAGCTCGTTATTAAATTCGTTGATTGGACGCAACTTCAATTCTTTAGACTCCTCACGAGGTAACAGGTCAAATACTTGGCGCAACTTATCATCTACCTGTTCGTAGGGTACTTGTCCTTGCCGATCAAATACTACCTTACCCGGCTTATCTAATATCACTACTTGAGGCACGATATCTTTGTAATAGTAACCTGCTTCCGTAGGCGTATAGCTGCTTTGTACGGGAATTGCATCCACATTTACAGGTATGATATCAGCGACTCGCCCGTAAAAAGCTTGCATATTAGAAACAACGATCGCATACTGCTTGCAATCGCTGCTGTCATCGACATAATAAACTAATATGGTCGGCTTTGCTCCGGCTATAGACTCCGCTAAGGTGACTTTAGAAGGCACTAACGAGCCATTACCAGCATACAACACAAAGATATTACCTTCAAAGCGATCGGTATCGATCTCTGCGTTAGCTGTGGGCATTCCTAGTAATAATAAGCACATTACTAACGTCAGAGTAAAAGTTAGATATTGCTTAAGGAAAGTCAATTTTATTTTTAGAAAATTCATCAAAAAATTAGCCTATTTAGTAAAATTTGATGCAATTAGTAGCAGTAAAAGTAGATACACTAACCTTTTACATAAATGCAATTTATATTCTACACCTCTAGCTAATCCAAAATCGAACTTTACAACTTATTTATTCCCCCTAGGGCGATTTAATACTTTTATTAATAGTCTATACTTAACCATTTGTGTAATTAATTATTCTGTAGATAGAGTTATTTTAGTATTAATAAATTGCTACAATAAGCAATATATAGCTGGGAATAAAAAGCAGTGAAAAATTATTTGTAGTCTGTTTATCCGTTGCTTTAAGTGTAATAGTAGTAGATACGGCTTTTGGTAACACTCCGTCTCAACAACCTGAACCTGCGGCGGTAGTACAAGCAGAGGTAGAAACTCCATTATGTTATTTATAAACTCCTGAATGGAAAAACGTGGGATCTTAATAGCTTAGGCGAACAAACACCTCAAAAAGCAACTTCTCCAAAGTCAAAGGTAGTATTGGTTAATCCTTATAACAATGCTGCTATCAAGAAATTTGATGATGATTTGTACGGAGATGGTAATTAAACTTTCAGTTAGGGAATAATTTGATTTAAACTCTCATCAAAAATAATTGCCATTCAAGTAATACACCCGAAGCGCAATTAAAATAAATATTAAATATTAACAAGCTACTTAGAAGCTGGAGTATTTACGCGCAAAACTTCTTGTACGGTAGTTACACCATTATATAGACCTGGATTAGTTAGGTCTTCGGCATGGCCGTCGTATTGTGGCAGCGATGCCATACTGT
>JACCVJ010000497.1 GCA_013698215.1 Tatlockia sp.
TTTGCTCCTACTTTAAAAACAAGTAATTTTGAGATTAATCCTCAAAAGAAATACGGTGGAGGAATGGTTTATGAAGTCAAGCAAGGGAATTTTGTTACCTACCTCAATTTAGTACCAACAAGCGATCGCCAAAGCACAATAGTTGTAGCTTGGAGCAGCATACCTTAATTAATTAGGATCAATGGCTAAAGAAACGCGATCGCGTAAAATAGGTGAAATGACTTTGCATACTTTTCTCCTCGAATCCTGGACGGTATTGCAACCAGGCAAACAAAGCCACTATCGGTAATCTAGAAATAATCAAAAAACTAAGCGTAGTAACTAACCGAGAAACAAGCAGTCCAATCATGGCAAAAACTCCCAATAATGACTATTTGGTTTCGCTAAATCAATTTATGTTTTTAGTGTTAACAACAAATATTACTAAAAAAAGTGATAGCACCTAATTAAGTTCTTGGCATGAGCGCTTGATGTTACGTCAACATCCTTGACTAAAAATATCCATGCCTAAATTTAAAACATCTACTATAAGTTAGGACTTGGTGAAGGTTCTCGTTTAACTTCTTCAATTTCACCAACTTCAAAAATTAAGGTGAATTTTTGACCTATTTCTTTTTCTAAAAATTCTTCTAAAAGTGTCACTTGTCTTGGGGTTACAGGTTCTTTGGTGCGAACATTCAAACGAACTTGGGGTGGGTTAGTTAACCAATTGACATCACTATTAAGTAATACCATCCGTTGCAATGTAATAGTTCGATTCAGTAGTGCTTGTCTAAGACTGGCTTCAAGGTGGGATTGTCTAATTAGTTTATAAAAGCCTGCACCCAAAGGAACGAGCAGTATGCTAGTAAAAGCCAGTGTCCACAGGAGAGCTTTACGCGCGCGTTTTACTGAAGTGCAACCTGCTATCAAAAACGTCAGCATACAAGAAAGAGTAATGCCCAACAAATTAGTCAAGTAAAGGAGAGTTGCACCGAAACTAAGCGACCAGTTGGCTTGAGCTAAACCCAAACCAACAACACAAATTGGTGGCATCAGAGCAACGGCGATCGCAGTTCCGGCTAAACTTTCAGAAATCTTCGGTTGAACTTTAGCAAAACCACTAATTCCCCCGGCGGCAATGGCAATTCCTAAATCTAGTAAAGTAGGTTGCGAACGGCTGATAACCTCGCTACCAAACGCTGGAATTCCTACCAGATACCCGACAAAAAAAGCTAAAGCAATTGAGAGAAACGTGCCAATTAAGATTGCCACTAAACTTTTACGAAAGAGGCTCACATTGCCTTCTAACGCTCCAAAGGCTAATCCCCGAATTGGCAACATCAACGGCGCAATAATCATCGCCCCGATAATTACTGCCACACTATTTGAAAGCAGCCCCAAGGTAGCAATTATGCAAGAACCTAAAATCAATACCAGGTAAGTAATACTTATAGTTGATTCTTCTGCTAATCCCCGGCGGATTTCCTCTACTTTTTGTGGCGGAATTTTTTTGTTTCTGAACTCATTAAACCGATAGCGTATATTGTTTATGTTTAACAAACTGCTATTCCTTATGTTTTGATTGAGAGAAGGCAGAGGATTTAGAAGAAAAAAGGGATCTCAATACCATATACCAAATTGACAAAAATTTGCTTTTTGGCGATCGCCCGTTGCCTATAAGTTCAACTCGCATTTCGCGCGCTCGAGGCAGGTACTTAGGCTCTATTTTTCCTTGGCAAACGCCGTTGCCTTGAATCAGTAGTTATACTACCCCAAAAATGCATAACATTGCTAACAGCGCTATCAACGCGAGTTGGCGATGAGCTACTTAGGTTGCGTAAGCCGTGTAAATCAAGGAAGCTAAATCCTACTTTGGAGAAGAAAGGAATTAAGCAAAATAGAAATGTATCAACGGTTTGATTGAAAACCCCAAACCCAGAAGGACCAAGAATCCATACAGTTGGATAACAAATCCACAGCACGGTAAAATAGGTAGCTATCTTATCATAAAAGCTTGATAGTTCTGCTCCTTGGCTTCTAGTCTTGGCGCGTAAAGCTCCCCAAATCCCCCCTAAAACAACCAAAAAGGCGACGACACCGTTGATATACCACAAGTATCTCACCCAAGGCACTACCGATAAATCGGCAACCAATCCACAAATAACGACAATTACCTGTGTACCCATCAGGGAAGCACTCAACGTCCAGTCTTTTTTGGGGAGATGGTGCATTGCTGTCCAAGATAGGGATAGAAGCAACAACGGTGTAGTAACAATCCAGTCTGCGT
>JACCVJ010000418.1 GCA_013698215.1 Tatlockia sp.
AAGTTATTCCTGGCGTACCAATTGAATCGGAAACTTTGAGATTGTATTTGCGATGGTTGGCGGGAAACATGAAAAAACTGCTAGGTCTTAATAAAAGACTTAGCAGCGATCGCCCTATTAATTTGGAAGTGCGATCGCGCCGTAACTTATTAATTAAGCTTGTTTTTGTTGTTTGCGCTTTAGTAGCTTCTTACCACCCAAAGCACCAAAAGCTAAAATACCCAACATCGAAGCAGGTTCGGGGACGGGTTCGCTGCTGACATTATCTACTAGCAAACCGGAGGGGACAGGAATTTCACCAAAAATAGAAGTTACTGCCTGATCTCCTACATCCGCTACTCCTATACCCAAAGTATATGTACCACCAGTAGCAATTGTATACGAAGCTGTTTGATAACCTGTTTCTTCACGAAATGGGGTCAAAGAATTAACAAATGTAGTAGAACTGGTATCTGCTAATTCCGTTAAGCCAGTCAACGAAGCGAAAGCAAAATCATTGTAACCGGGGTTTGGTGTAGCTTCGGTAGTTAGAAAATTCCAATCAAAACTAACAACATCTCCAGCATTTGCTGTGAAGGTTTGTTTAATAGCTGAACCTCTAGTTACTGCGCCATTGTTTAAGCCATTCAGGCTACCAGCACTCAAACCTAAAAATCCTTCCAAAGAAGTAGCAGAGACAGTGGAGGGATAAGTAGACAATACAGCTTGAAAATTTCCATTTGTAGGCGCAGCGCCTATGGTGTTGTCGATAACTAACACAAAACCTGTGGATGTCCAGCCATTAAGCCCACTCTCAAAGCTACCATTGACAACGGCGGCTTGAGAAGGTGCAGCAACTAAAACGGTTGACAAACTAAGTAAACCCAATATACTAGCGGCTAAAGTTGAACTCTTTACAAGGGTAGACCTGAAATTGAATGCTCCAAAAAAAGGTAATTGTTGATCTACGGAAGTTTTGACATGATGTCTGTGTCGGAATACTCGCAGGTAATTCAACATTGGCGGGAACTACTATGACCCAACTCCAATATTTGTATTTACGTAAGCCATTGAGTAGTTAGATTTACGTAGACTCGAAATCTGTTTCTTAATTAAAGATGACATAACTTCTATTTATAGCTGCGGTTTATACTTATAGTTTATCGAAAAATATACTTGCAACCAGATAAATCAGCCTAGCCAAATGTATCAACTGCTCTACGTATAAGAGTTTTACCCTTACTTAAGTATAAAAAGCTCTAGGCAAGCATTGTAAACTTTTGATAAATTATTAAAATCAAGTAATTATATTTAACCAAGCTCACAATTGCTAGTAAATACACGGAAACGCGAAGCCCGTTACTGTTCCAGCTTGAGCTATCGCCCTCCCGCCTAAAATATTTAGCGATCGCAGCACCTAAAGTCACAAAAATAGCCTCAGCAGCTACTTTTGCTAGCTTAGAGGCAAGAAAAAAATTGCTACGTAGAACTACGTACTCGTCGGTTCCACTTCTTCTTTAACGCGGCGAATAGGCAAGTTAGCAATCAAAGCCGTTGTTCGTTGGTTGTTTTCTAAGCAAAACTCTAACCCATCGATCTCAAGTTCTACGTAACGCGACACTACTTCCAAAATTTCCAGGCGCATCTTTTCTAGCATTTCTGGGTTGAGAGCGGCGCGATCGTGGGAAATAACCACCTGTAGCCGTCGCTTGACTTCCGAGCGACTGCTATTATCACTGTTACGAGGTAGAGGAAAAAGCCGATCTAAAAGTTCACCGATCATAGCAGTAGCAGGAGAAGGAACATCGCTTAAATAATTTTTGTCAACAACAATTTGCGGATTCGAGAAAATATATTATCTGGGGGCGGATTTAGAACTAAAAATTCAACAGTTTGTCCTTCCAAACGACGCGCTATGTTATCAAAAGCCTTTCCCGCCAAGGAGGGAGTTTCAGATAATACTAAAGGTTCGCCGCGATTAGTCGAAACAATTACCCGCTCATCTTCAGGAATTACCCCAATCAGGGGAATTGCCAAAATTTCCTGCACATCTTGCACCGACATCATATCGTTTAGCTGTACCATCGCTGGGCGCAAACGATTGACAATTAAATTAATGCGTTTGATTCCTTGAGCTTCAAGCAAGCCTACCACCCGGTCAGCATCCCGTACCGCAGAGATTTCTGGGGTAGTGACGATCAAAGCTTCCTTCGCTGGTGCGATCGCATTTTTAAATCCTAGTTCAATCCCTGCGGGACTATCAATAACTACATAATCGTAGGTTTTAATTAAAGCGCCTACAAGTTCTGTCATCTGTTCGGGACTGACGGCTTCTTTAGTGCGATTTTGGGCGGCGGGTAAAAGCGCCAAATTGGGAATACGCTTATCTTTAACCAAAGCTTGCTCTAGCCGACATTCTCCCGCAAAAACTTCAATTGCCGTGTAGACTATCCGGTTTTCTAACCCCAACAATAAATCCAAATTTCTTAGCCCAAAATCCGCATCTACCAAGGCAACTTTCTTACCCAATCGGGCTAAAGCCATACCTAAGTTTGCGGTGACGGTGGTTTTACCTACTCCGCCTTTACCAGAAGTTGTGACGATAATGCGACTCATGACTGTGATAGAAACTGGGACGACAACTTAGAAAAATCCGCAGCTTTGGTCAGACGGATACCATCAGGAGTAACATAAGCAACTTCAGGATAGTATTCTTCCGGCGAATTTGCTGGCGCTCTTGCTACATAACGAGCAATCCGTAACTGTGTTGGTTCCATTTGCAGCGCCATAATTAAACATTTGGCATTAGCATTAGCACCCGCGTGAGCAACTCCACGCAAGCGACCCCAAACTAGGATATCGCCATTAGCGACTACAATTCCACCGGGGTTAATGTCTCCCAACACGACTACTGTACCAGAGTGGCGAATCTCTACACCAGAACGAATAGTCATTTGTAAATACAATGGCTCGTTTAGCGGTGAAGTAGCGGCGACGGGAGCCGTAGCCAATGAAGTTGTTAGGATTGCTTGTTGGTCTACGCAATAACCCGCCATTGCTGCCGCTACAGCCGTTTGACGGCGGCTAGTGCGAACTCGCTGCATTTGCAGCAATACTTCGCCTAAAGCATCAGCTATTTGTTGTAATTGTCTGCCATCTAATAATCTATCGGCGGCGAGTAACTCAACTTGAGTATAGGGTTGCCAAAATCTATCGCCAGCATTTAAGCGTTGCTTCATCTGCTGCCAAATTTCTGACCAATTATTAGCAGAGGCGGGGATTTCTGCTTCAGTAGGCAAAATTAAGAGCAAACGATCCGCCTCGCTTTTAAAGCGTACTTGGAGATTAACCTTTACTTCTTCCGTCGCGGGAGTAAAGGCAGAAATGGCTTCAGGCAAGGCAGAATCAGAGGTCATGCAATCTTAAGGCTATCGGGCAAAGACGATTTCTTCTATTTAAAAGCAAATCGACTTAATGAATACCATACTAAATTATTTTTAATTAGAATCCTCAACCTCGAACAACCAACTTATGCTTGCGGTATTCACTAGCGCTAAAAATATCCTAAGCGTCCCCAAAAATGTATCTAAAGCAACAACAGATATTAAAAATTTTATGGTAATCCTAACACTTAAGTTTAATCAATCATTGTAGTCAACTTAGGTTAAAGTTCAAAACATTGCGGCTATTGTTGGGTCGTTGGATACAGTGAATTTAGTGCTGAGGAGTTAGTTTAATCTGAGATTCAACCTCAAAACAAATATTCTCATTCAACAGGACTACCTAAAAAGATGTAGTTAGCGATCGCCTAAAAAGCTTAACTGTTGCAGCTATTTTGTCAAGCCTAGTGAAGGCGGATATAAGGAGAGTTTAATTTAATGACATCGCGCGAACCCCTAATTATCATTGGTGGCATTAATCGCCGCAAATTTATTAAGTATGGCTCGTTAGCCCTTGGTACGGGTGTACTTGCAGCCTGTAGTGGCCAAGAGCCTTCAGCCCAAAGTCCTAGCAGTGATGTTAGTCCCGCAGCTTCCGGAGGCGATGGGATCAAAATTGGCGTGATGTATTCGACGACCGGAACGATCGCTATTGTCGAAAAATCTTTACAAGATGCTACTTTTTTAGCGATCGATCAAATTAATGAAGGTACAGGCCCTTGGAAAGGCGGTAAAGGTATTAAAGGTAAGCAGTTGCAGCGAGTGGTAGTCAACCCCGATTCTAACTGGGACTTATACAACCAAATGTCTAAACGCTTGATTGATGAAGACAAAGTTGCCTGCGTTCTTGGTTGTTATACTTCAGCAAGTCGTAAATCTGTACTACCAGTTTTTGAAGAAAAAAACGCTATCCTTTATTATCCGGTTTACTACGAAGGAAACGAATGCAGTTCTAATGTTTTCTACACGGGCGCTGCACCAAACCAACAAATTACCGATTCTATTCCTTATTGCGCTAAAAACTTTGGCAAAAAAGGATTTTTCATTGGTTCAGATTATATTTATCCTAAAGAAAGCAACCGCATCGCCAAAGCCGAGTTAGTCAAAGCTGGCGGCGAAGTCGTGGGCGACGAGTACGCAGCTTTGGGAACCACTGAATTTATTACTATTATCAACAAAATCAAGCAAGCCTCGCCCGATTTTGTGCTTAGTAATTTAGTTGGTGATAGTATTCCAGCTTTTTATAGACAGTATAAGGATGCTGGTATTACGTCCGCGCAAACGCCAATTATGGCTTACCCTACCACCGAAGAAGAAATCTTAGCGATGGGGCCAGAATATGCAGAAGGTCATTACAGCAGTTTTAACTACTTTCAAAGTGTAGATACGCCAGAAAATAAAGCATTTGTAGAGCAGTTTAAAGCAAAATTTGGTCAAGATCGCGTCACTAATGGAGTTATGGAAGCGGCTTACTTGCAAACTTTCTTTATGGCGCAAGCAATGGAGAAGTTGCTAACTGAAGGTAAAGAAATTACGCCAGACACTTTGCGCGAAGCAACTCGCGGTCAAGTTTTCAACGCACCCCAAGGTACAGTAAAGAGCGATCCCGATAACTATCATACTTACTTATATTCCAGAATTGGTAAGTGGAAAGCTGACGGTCAAGCAGAGATTGTATTTGCTAC
>JACCVJ010000423.1 GCA_013698215.1 Tatlockia sp.
ACCTCCTTTACTACCTGGCTACCTCATCAAAAATCTAATTCCTCTGACGACTTGCTGCAAGAAATCCAAATCCCGTGCGATCGCAATTCGTTTTTAAGACAATTACCTGTAGATATTGAGCTTGCAAGTAAAAGTGTGATTTCCAAAATCGCCGAACTTCACCCTGATATTATTATTTGTTGTGGTATGGCCCAAAGCCGCAGTCAACTTACTATTGAAGCAAAAGCAAGCGATCGAGATGATATCTTGAATACTCAAGTAGATTTGCTCTCTTTGATAGCTGGCATTGATGGTATTGAGATTAGTTACGATGCGGGGAAGTTTGTCTGCGAAGGTCTTTATTACTCGGTATTGAAGCATTTACAAAATTCGCCTTTGTCCAGTCATTGTATATTTGCCCATATTCCCATTCTTAGCCCAGATAATTTGACGGAAGTTAAAAACAGTTTTTTAACCGTCGTCCAACGATTAACCATTGTCTAAATTTATTCATGTTTCCATTTTTAATAGCTCAAGTTGCGCCTCAAGAAATAGTCCAAATTCAACAAGTACGAGAATTACCAGGCAAATTAGACAGAGTGCTTGTTTTTAACAGTAATAGCCCCGAATTAGTCCAAAAAGCCGGGATTTTACTTTCAACGTTTCCCCCGAATGGTAAAACATCAAAAACGGCGCATCTAAATTTTCCCTTGCAAGGAAGATTCGATATATTTGCTCATCATGTAGCTAAAGCACCTACTGTGCATAATTTGCGATCGCTCTATCTGGGGATAATTCTTCACAACCCCAGTAATAAACTCTTGCAAGTAAATGTGTTGCAGGGGGCAACTTTTCTTAGTCAACCTGATGCACCATTTATAGAATTACCAGCTTTAACAGAAAACCCGCTAAGTAAAATATTTGCCGGGCCAGGCGATCGCGTTACTAATGCCATACTGCGAGGACAAAGGCAAAGTTTACCCGCTTATATTCTGCTTCCACCCCGCCAAAGCCGCCTATTACTTAATTTGCCGATTCCAGTAAAGACTTTAGATCCGCCCATTAATGGGCGATCGGTACTAATGCGGTTGCAAAGTCCCCGCCCAGTTTTCGCGGCTAGTCTAGCTATGTACGCGCCTGTAGATGCCTATAAAAGGGAGATTGCGCCAACTTTGGCACAATGGCAACAACTGTTGTTTGCGGGAAGTTTAGTATCGCCACGCGATCGCGCCCCCACTCCGCCAGAGCAAACTACAAAGACTGTTATCTATGGACGGGTAGCTGGAATCGCTCAAGGC
Source organism: Tatlockia sp. (assembly GCA_013698215.1). Lineage (GTDB taxonomy): Bacteria > Cyanobacteriota > Cyanobacteriia > Cyanobacteriales > Chroococcidiopsidaceae > Aliterella. Next base: position 1,278 of record JACCVJ010000423.1, read on the forward strand.
TCTCAATGGACGGCGCAAATCGTCGATCCTAGTACAGCTTACTTAACTATTCCGCGATCGCGTCAGGCATTTTCTTACGGTTTAAGTACGCTTCCTTTAGGCAAACTCGGTACAAATCAAGTCCAAAGTGCGCCCTTATTAGCACGTTACCCAGACACAGCTTACAGCGCTCATGGCAATTACGGCATTCAGTACAATCTCAATTTACCTTTACGCAACAATACGAATACGTCTCAAACCGTTACAGTGTCGCTGCAAACACCGATTAAAGAAGACAGATTGAGTAAAAGTGGATTGCGTTTTTTAAATCCGCCAGCAAGTCAAGTTTTCTTTCGGGGAACTGTAAAAGTGGCTTATAAGGACGATCGCGGCTTACCCCAAACGCGCTACATTCATTTAGTTCAAAAACGAGGCGATCGCAGCGCACCTTTAGTAAGACTAATTATGAAACCGCGAGATATGCGGCTAGTACAAGTAAACTTTGTCTATCCCCCGGATGCTACACCGCCGCAAGTTTTGACGATCGCAACGACTGGGTAATTAAAAATGAAAATGCGTATTTTCAAAAGCTCTTTTTTAATCGCAACATTGCCTTATCTCAGCTTATTAGTTTGGCTAATCCCTTTATTAGTATTCAATTCTCAACAGCAAAGTTTAATCGCTCATGATGAAGGAATTTATGCTTGGCGAGCAAGATGGATTGTAGAACAAGGCGACTGGCTTAATCCGGCGATTATTCATTATGGTAAAACTCCGGGAATATATTGGTTAATTGCGAGTTCTTTTTCTCTATTTGGTATTAGCGAAATAACTGCTAGGCTTCCGAGCATGATTTTTAGTGTTATTAGCGCTTTATTAATCTATGAAATTGGTAAAACTACGATCAACAAACAAGTAGGCTGGTTAGCGGCAGCTATTTTAAGTGTTGAGTTTTTCTGGTTGCAATATAGCCGAATGTCTGTGCCAGATATTCCTTTAGCAAGTTTTGTACTACTGGCTATTTGGTGCTTATTAAAAGCTGAGTTACAGCCTAAAAATCGCTCTATTTGGGGCTTTGGCGTTGGGCTAAGTTTTGGTTTAGGCTTTTTAATTAGAAGCTATATGATTTTTCTGCCAATGTTGGCTTTAATGCCTTATTTAATCTGGGAACATCGCCGCCACCGTCATTTAACTAACCCAGCAATATACATAGGTTTATTGCTGGGTTTAATTCCAACAATTTATTGGCTTTTTACTAGCTGGGCTTATTATAAAACAACTAAATTTGCAGAGATGTTTGATTTTATTGTCCATCTAAACTCAGAAGAACGCAACGGGAATAGTATTTTTTATTATGTCTGGAATATCCCAGCAAAGGCTTTCCCTTGGGCTTTTATGGGTTTGCTAGGCTTAAAAGTTGCTTTAGATAATCCAATTCCTCGTTATCAATTAATAATAGTTGGTTTTCCGATCATCTTATTTATTGAAATTAGTCTTTTTTCAACTCGGATACCTCATTATGCACTCTCGCTTTATCCATTTATTGCTTTACTCGCCGCCGTAGCTTTAGATTGGTTGGGTAAAGTTTATCAAAATAAATTAGATCCAAATAAAAACATACCTCCTATTCTTAGTTATGTTATTGGTGGCTTGAGTTGCTTGTTATTAATAGCAAGTTTGATTGTGCTTACAGGTGTAGCAATTCCTGTAAATACAGAAATTAAAAATTATGGTGCGATCGCTTTGACGTTAGGATTAGGCTGGTTAACTGTTCCCCTAGTATGGCTTGGATATCATAAATTTGGGCAGGAATTTTTAACCGCTAAATATTGGATAGCAGCTTGGTTATTAGCTCCTTGGTTAGCTTTATCTGTAGCTAGTATTAATGGTTTTTTGGGCGATTACAACCCTGAAGTTAAAGCCTTTTTGAAACAACCAAACATCGCTTCTGTAGTCCAAAATCATCCGATTCACTTTGTAGAAGGTGGAGGAAAAACAGGAGTATTACTGCGTTTTTATACTCCTCATTTAGGTAAAGAAACAGTAAATCTTTCCGACTTACCAAAAGCTAGTTATGTTTGGGTAAAGTCGGAAATTGCGAGGAAGTCGAACTTGTCTTACAATGCTATCGGTACTATCCGAGAGATGAAGTTAGTTCAATTAATAGAAACTAATAAAAAACTACCGCAAAATTCCTCTAAATGATTAGTTACTAACTAAAAGAGTTTTAATTTATCTTCTGAAATCCAGAATTCGCTTTTTTAGATGTTTTACTCTTAGACTTTGATTTATTAACTTCTGCAATAGCTTCCTCAAATAAGTTGTTTAAATGTACTGGTACGCTGGCAGTTTCCGGCAATTCTGGTTCTAAAGACTTATTAAATTTGTCTTGTAAAAGTGCTGTTAATTGTTCAACTTTAAAGTTTGGAAGTTCTAAGAATTGTTGCAACATTTTTTCTAATTGCTGAGGAGATTGTTGAGCCAATCTCTGCCAAATGAAAACATTAATACTAGGGTTTTCTAGATAGTAACGAATAAGTTTTTCAGCACCTTCAATGCTTTGCCAGTCTTGGGCTTCGAGCAAGGTTTTAAACTTGCT
>JACCVJ010000448.1 GCA_013698215.1 Tatlockia sp.
AACCTTGGTTTAAAACCAAAGGATTGAGATAAAAGGCGTTACAATCCTCTTGTAACGCAACGCCCAGATAGTTTTTAAAAAACGGAAAGCAGCGCTCAACTTCGCTAATATGCGACTTCTGAAAAACTACAGAAAACCCCTTAGTTGCTATAAAGTCGCGGTTGAGATTATTAACTGCTAAATATGGACAAGCTAAAATTTTAGCTTGCAATTTGGTAAGGTAGTTAGGCTTAAATGTATTTTGTATAGTACGGTAATAGCTCATGAATCAGTCTTATCTAGGCTCGACGGCAAAAATGTTATTTTATTGTGAACAGCTACTTTTCTAATTGTTGCAGCAAGGTTTTAGCTCGATTTGCGATCGCATCCCAATCTCCCGCATCTACCAATTGCTGCGGAAATAACTCTCTAGAAAGTCCAATAGCGATCGCACCTGCTACTAAAAACCCCTTAGCATTGTCTACTGTCACTCCTCCAGTGGGAATTAGCGGTATGTGTCCCAGTGGTGCTTGTAGGCTTTTAATATAACTTGCTCCCCCCACAGCTTGCACAGGAAAAACTTTTACACAACTTGCGCCTGCATTCCAAGCTGTAACAATTTCTGTTGGTGACAGCGCCCCCGGTATAATTGGGATATCTCCCGCTTGTTCGATCATTGCTATATCGGTATGGGGTGTAAACAAAAATTGCGCTCCCGATGCGATCGCACCTTTTTGTTGTTCTAGGTTTAATAACGTTCCCGTACCTATCGTACAATTAGGCAACTCAGTACGCAATTGCGAAATTACTTCGGGTGCGCGATCGCTAGTCCAAGTAATTTCAATTAATTCTACTCCCCCCTTCGCAACAGCAAAAGCCATTTGTAGCGCTAAATCTCGATCTAAGGAGCGAATGACAGCAATTACTTTATTTTTTTGTAACAACGATAACCATCTTTGGCTAAATATTTTCATTATTTAAAATATCTCCACTAACAAATAACTTTTATTGTGGATGACAATCTTTATTCAGCCTAAAGATTGAGTTATTTCAGCCATCAGAAGGATGAAATTAAATAGATATATTCCTAATCTGTATAAGTTAGTTAATATCAAGTATTAGATAAATATGCCCCTTTACAAGCTTGAAGACTTCGATCCACAATACCGTCAAACCTTTAATGGAGAAGACGTTAAATCAATGGATCTCTATACCGAAGGTGGTAATCCTATTGGTAAAGTAGCTGATGCTTTAGTAGACAATGAAGGTCGGTTTCGGTACTTAGTCATTGATACAGGTGTAGAAAATTTAAGCAAACAAATATTATTACCAATTGGTCTATCCCGAATTGATTATAACGCCCAGCGCGTTTATGTAGATGGTTTAAGTAAGACACAAGTAGACCATTTACCCGTATACAACGAAAGTATTGTAGTTGATTATGATTACGAGGAGCAAGTTCGCGGAGTATATCGTCAACAACCTGCATCTCAATCTCTTGATCGCAACACTTATAATTATCAGCAAGAGCCTTCTTTGTACAATTTAAGCGATCAAAACCATCAAACTTTCAAACTCTACGAAGAAAGATTGATTGCTAACAAAAGCCGGGTCAAAACTGGTGAAGTAGCAGTTAGTAAACACATTGAAACTGAAACAGCAACAGTTTCTGTACCAATTACTAAAGAAAGAGTAATCATTGAACGTTCAACGCCTTCGACTATAGGTCAAGTAGTTACACCTAGCGAAACTGATTTTCAATCTGGTGAAGTAGCTCGTATAGAATTGTATGAAGAAAAGCCAGAGTTTCATAAAGAAACTTTTGTCCGTGAAGAAGTTAGAGTAACTAAAGTTATCGATCAAGATACTGTAGAAGCTCAAGAAACAATCCGCCGAGAAGAATTAGACATTAATACTGAAGGCAATCCAACCATGACTTCTGATTCAATAAGTGTAGATAACAGCATTTAATTATTAATTAAAATGCTACCTTATTACTAAGCAAGACAGCAAATATAATATATTTGCTGTCTTGCTCAAAAAACAAATACAAATAAACTGGATCGTTAATTATGACACTTTATAAATTAGATGATTTTTACCCCAATTACAAAGAAGAATTGTTTGATGGCGACGATATTAAAGGACTTGATGTATATGCGGGAAGATCGGATGATAAAATTGGCAGTATAGAAAATGCTTTAGTTGACGAACAAGGACGTTTTCGTTATTTTGTCATAGATACAGGCTTTTGGATTTTTGGCAAAAAGGTTTTATTACCCGTTGGTAAATGTCATATTGATGCCAAAGCAAAACGCATAAATGCTATAGGTATTGTTAATAAAAAGCAAATAGAAGATTTACCTGAATATCACGAAAGCAAAACTCCCGATCGTCAACACGAGGAGCAGGTAAAAAAAGTGTATCATTCTCCAGTCATGAAATCTCTTGAAGAACCTAGTATAAATTTAATACCCTCTCACTCAATTTCTTCCCCCGTTGAAACAAGTAATCGCCATAATT
>JACCVJ010000508.1 GCA_013698215.1 Tatlockia sp.
AGCGATGCCACTATAGGAAAGAGAATTATCGTAGAAAGCCAAGGAAAATTTGATAAATTCATGGTAATTGGAAGAAGGGAGAGAAATATCTGCTTTCAACTCCCCGTCTCCTCTCCTCCTAAGTCACTCCAAAAACAACTACTAAACCGAGTACGGCGGCAAATATAATCAAGGCGTAGAATTGGGCGCGACCGTTTTCTAAATATTTCAGTCCTTCGCCACTTACTAGCGTAAAGAAGCCTGTGAGGTTGACTGCGCCATCAACTACGCGAAAATCAACTTCCATCACTTGACGCGCTAATCGGCGCAATCCTTGCACGAATACGCGATCGTAAATCTCATCAAAGTACCACTTGTTTAAAGATAAGGCGTAAAGGGATGGGAATTTTTGGGCGATCGCACTGGGGTCAATTTTGCCCCACAAGTACATTAAAGAAGCCAAAGTAATCCCTATTAAAGATATACCTACTGAACTACCCGCCATCACAAAAAACTCAGATTGGTTAAATTCTGCTGCTTTTTCGGCAATGGCGATCGCGCTTTCACTCGGAGGATGAATAAACTCCTCAAAATAATTAGCATAAGGCGTGCCTACTAAGCCAATCAACATTGAAGGAATCGCCAAAACAACTAATGGTAAAGTCATCGTCCACGGCGATTCGTGGGGGCTGCTACTGTGGTGGGTATCGTGACTAACTGCAGCAAGTTCTCTAGTATCCATCGCCCCCGGCCCAAAATTAGGGGTAAGGCTATTAACTCCCGCCTTAAGTTTGTGTTTAATTTGCTCATCGTTACCGCGAAAAGAGCCTTCAAAGGTGCTGAAGTACATACGGAACATATAAAATGCCGTAATTCCCGCCGTCAGCCAGCCTATAGCCCATAGCAAAGGATTCGCTGCAAAAGCTTGTCCTAAAATCTCGTCTTTTGACCAGAAACCAGCAAAAGGCGGTATGCCCGAAATTGCCAAGCAACCAATTAAAAAAGTAATCGCGGTAAAAGGCATATATTTACGCAATCCGCCCATTGTCCGCATATCTTGCGCCAGCGCCGGATCGTGACCTACTACCGATTCCATCCCATGAATTACCGAACCCGAACCCAAAAATAGCATTGCTTTAAAGTAGGCGTGAGTCATCAAGTGAAATAACCCCGCACTGTAAGCACCGATGCCCATAGCCATCACCATATAGCCAAGCTGGGAAATCGTTGAGTAAGCCAAGCCTTTTTTGATGTCATTTTGGGTAATAGCGATCGTTGCTCCCAAAAATGCTGTAAATGCCCCTGTATAAGCAATTACATTCATTGCTGCGGGTATACCTTCAAATACTGGGTACATCCGGGCAATTAAAAACACTCCCGCCGCTACCATTGTCGCTGCGTGAATTAGCGCCGAAATCGGTGTTGGGCCTTCCATCGCGTCGGGTAGCCAAACGTGCAAGGGAAATTGCGCCGATTTTGCCGCCGGGCCTAAAAATACCAATATCGCCAGCACGATCGCTAGAAAATTGCTAATTGAACCTGCTTCTACTAAAGAATGGAGGCGATCGCCCATAATTTCAAATTCAAAGCTTCCGGTTGCCCAATATAAGCCCAAAATGCCCAACAATAAACCAAAGTCACCTACACGGTTGACTACAAAGGCTTTTTGGGCGGCATCGGCGGCAGGTTTGCGATCATACCAAAAACCTACTAATAGGTACGAACACATCCCTACCAATTCCCAGAAAATGTAAACTTGCACTAAGTTGGGACTAACTACCAAACCCAACATTGAGGAGCTAAATAAGCTCAAACACGCATAAAATCTTACATAGCCAGGATCGTGAGCCATGTAGCCATCGGTATAAACCATGACTAATAAAGCTACTGTAGTTACGATTACTAACATCAGGGCTGTTAGATGGTCGATAGTGTAGCCCATGTTGAGGTGAAAGGTTCCTGCTGCTGCCCACTCGAACGTATAGGTATAAGTTGGGTGTCCTTTAATTTGACTCCATAACAAGGCAATAGAGAGCGCCATCGCTCCACTAAGCAACGACACGATAATTACAGCATTTAGCTGTCGTAAGCGGTTTGTCACCTCGCTTACTGAGATTAACCCCAGACCGACTAGCATTGCCCCCAAAAGAGGTAATACTGGAATTAGCCAGGCATATTGATAGATTGTTTCCATCACTGACAACTACTTTGAGAGTTTTGTATTAGTATTGAGCAAACTGTTAATAGTTGTAACATACAGGTTTTGCTATAAAATGTCCCACCCGAAAGAATCCGAGCGGGACATTTA
>JACCVJ010000526.1 GCA_013698215.1 Tatlockia sp.
ATATCTGGAAAGGAAGTTTGATGCCTTGCTTAAGCATGGACACAACTCATTTCAATAAAAATTGATACAACTATCTTATTTCAATAAAAATTGATTTGTCAAGTAGAAGGTATATCTTGACAAGAACGGTTGGGTAATAATTGGCTGAAGCGGCGGTACTCAGATAAATACTGCTCTAAAGCGATAAATTGAGCAAGATTCAAACGGCAATAAATCCAGCGTTTTTCTTGACGAGAATGCACTAACTGGGCATCTTTGAGAGTTTTGAGGTGGAAAGAAAGCTTAGATCCCTTCAAAGCCAAAATCAAGTGGACTGATTTTGAGTGGTCGAGTGGGCAAGCATACGGATAAATTAGCCCAAGAATTGGTGGTGGGTAATGAAGGCAAGACGGGGTGCTTGGAATGGAATACTGATGGTTGGGACGGCGGTAAAGCGAATTTTGCCGGACGAGGTTGACCATGAAGTCAGCAAAAGCCTGAGGCAACGACTAGAGCGAACCAACGGGATTGTGCGGCAGCAGACGGGACGTTGGCATCGCCGACAAAACAAGGTCACTAAAATTTGGGAACAAACTTTAGTGACCTTGCGCCTGATTGTTAACTCCTTTAACTGGATTTAGCAACACTCGCATTTAAGAACGTGAGGCAGCCTGGCGTGCAGGATTAACAACTCAGCCTTGGACTTGGAGGGATTTGGTTACCTACCCCACACTTTGTTAAGGCACGAGCAAAAATGTCTCCCAGATAGAACATTCAAGGGCATCGTTCTCCAGTCAACTGTGTTAACACTCTCTGTGGATTGATTGCTGATTGCCATCAGCCCAAGAAGCCAGGTATTACTACCATTCATAATTTGCTTTATTCTGCTTAACCCGAACTGACGTTATTTACTAGCTGATTTTTTCTATAGCTATCCGAGGTAAGCGGTGTTTGAAAGAGCAAAGAATTTCCCAAGAAATTGTATTTAGCTGCTTTGCCCAATCATCGGCGGAAATTTGTTCGTTACCATCAATTCCTAGCAATGTTACTATTTCTCCTGGTTCCAAATCGGGAATAACACTAACATCTAGCATTAATTGATCCATTGTAATTGCCCCAATTTGGGGTACTTTTTTGCCGCGAATTATTACTATCATTTGATTAGATAAATTGCGCGGGACTCCATCGGCATAACCAATCCCTACAACAGCAATTAGAGTCGGGCGATCGCTAATAAATTTGTGACCATAACTTACACCTGTTTGGGGCATAATAGTTTTGACTTGCGTTATCCTGGCTTTGACTTGCAACACTGGTTTCAGATTCACAGCGCTTTGCAGAGAAGTAGCTGGGTAAAGACCATAAACAGCTAATCCCACCCGTACTAAGTCGTAATGCAACGATGGATCGGTTAAAGTAGCCGCAGAATTGGCTAGATGCTTACAAGGTACAGGTAAGTTGATGTCTGCAAGTTGATTGATCGCCGTTTCAAAGCGTTGTTGCTGCAAGTTCATCACTGTTTGGTCAAGACTTTCCGCCGTTGCTAAATGAGAATAGATACTAGCAATTTGCAGATGAGGTAAATTATGCACCAGTTGCACAAATTCGATAGCTTGTTGCCAAGATAGTCCTAGGCGCGACATTCCGGTATCTAGTTTGAGATGTACGGGTAAATTGTCCTTTAAAGTTTGAGAATACAATCTAGCTGCGTCCACGCTGCCTAAAGTTGGTTGAAGTTGCCAATGCGCCACCGCCTCAATTTGCTCAGTAGTGTAAGTTGCTCCTAATATCAATATTGGTGATTCAATCCCACTCGAACGCAATTCAATTCCTTCGGGGACTGTCGCCACGCCCAACCAGTCAGCGCCAGCTTCTATAACCGTCTTAGCTACTGTAACCGCCCCATGACCGTAAGCATCAGCTTTAACTACAGCCATCAGTGCAGTTTTAGGAAATAATAAGCTTTTCAATTCCCTAATATTATGTTTTATGGCACTTAGATCGATCTCTACCCAAGCGCGTTGACGAGCGCCAAGCCCAAGCTCGCACCCAATAGACGTAATTTTTTGGACTCGTTGTTGTCCCATTACTCACACGCAATAAAATCGTTAGCTCTAACTAATAGCAAAAAAGAGCCGCAATTTAAGAGTTTTTTATAGAGCGATCGCACTTACCTTAGCAATTTTTTCTCCCCATCTAGCTAACTTGTGTTAGTATCGGAAAAAAATGTTGGCGATTTGCAATTAATCGATGGCCAAGGTTTTAGTTCTCAACGCCTCTTACGAACCGCTCAACATCACAAGTTGGCGACGAGCAGCTGTTTTGCTAATTAAAGGCAAAGCAGAGCAAGTAGAAGATAACGGCAAATTTATCTATACTGGGTTTCCTTTTCCCACCGTTATCAGGCTACGCCATTTTGTGCGCGTACCTTACAAAGAAATTCCCCTCACTCGTCGCAATATTCTCCACCGTGACGGTCATGGTTGCCAATACTGCGGTTACACGGGCGATGATTTGACTTTAGATCATGTGATGCCGCGATCGCGCGGTGGTGGCGAAACTTGGGAAAATATGGTGACAGCTTGCGTTCGTTGCAACGTTAGAAAAGGCAATCGCACGCCTCAAGAAGCAAAAATGCCCCTATACCACCAACCACGCAAACCTTATAGTAGTCTTTACTTTGAAGTCAGTAAGCATCTAAAAAGTGGGCTACATCAAGAGTGGCAAAAATACATTATTGGGCTTTAGGCGATCGCTAATCATTTGTATAAATAAATTAATTATGGCTACAAAGCTGTGTAGATAAGCGCTAGATGTCATTATTACCCTGTAATCAGCTACCTCTAAATGAGGATATCTTAAGAAATTATAAAAATTCCTTTACAAAACTAAATAGAGGAGTTAGATTGAAGACAAGGAAGCAGAGAGCTTCTGATTATCAAAAAATCAAGCAATCATAAAAAAATGACAGCAACATTACAAAGACGCGAAAGCGCCA
>JACCVJ010000527.1 GCA_013698215.1 Tatlockia sp.
TAACTATCCTAAAAATTATAGCGATCGCTGTTGTTCTCGTAGCCAAGTACGGAAAGATCGCTTAGTTTGGGTTTCGCCTTCAGTATTACACTGCGCCAAAAATTCGTAAATCTTTGACTTGGTTAGCAAGGGAAAAGTAGGGCTAGTCTCAGATTCTGTATATCGATCTTCATTTAATAGGTAGATAGTCAAAACTTTACCGTTGTAACGCCAAAACTCTGGCACTTTCATCTCTTGATACAGTTGGGTTTTATTAATATCTGTATGAGTAATATCTACTTCTACAATTAAATCTGGCGGAGGATCGGTCGCTAAGTCAACTATCTTACCCCGTACCGCAGGCTCATTTTGAATGTAGTAGCATTTATCAGGTTCTGCACCAACTTTTAACTCAGGTTTATTGAGTGTGGTTGAAGCCATACTTTTGATATTTAGATTGAGTTCTTCTGTCAAAAGATGAATTAATATACCAATGCGATCGCTTGCGCTTTCATGTTCTTCTAAAGGACTTACAATTTCCAAAGTTCCTTTGTAGTAAGTAAGCCGTGCGGCTCGTTTGTTACCAAGTGCAGCTAAAATTTGCTCGTAAGATTGCCAACTAAGGTTATAGAAACTAACACGTTTTTCAGCAAGGGTTGTTTCTGTAGGAATGCATACAGATTCATTGGTTGTAACCATCTAACCATCCTAAATTTATCAATCTCGATCCCAACTTCTATAGTATTGCTTACAAGCAAACAAATTAATTAATGCAGCCCGTGCCATCCTAAGCTACAATAGTTGTCTGTCAGTTTTGACCGACTGAATTGGAGAGGTGGCAGAGTGGTCGATTGCGTCTGACTTGAAATCAGATGAAGTGAAAGCTTCCGGGAGTTCGAATCTCCCCTTCTCCGTTGTCTTCAGCAATACTTGCTTAAATACAAGCGATCGCACAACAACTATTCGCTAACTATTTCCTCTACCGCCACATCTCCGCTACTAATTACTTGCGCTACTACACCCGTTTCTTGATGCCCAAAGTGCTGCTTTAGTAACGAAAAAAGCTTAATATCTTGCTCTCCGGTATCAGGGTTAACATCAATATTTAGACAACGAGTAATTGGCGCAGAGATCCTAATTCTTGCTTGTCCTATTTGTAATTCTTGCCCTACCCAGTTAAATTCTTCCCAAGCGGGTACGCCTTCTAACACAACATTAGGACGAAAACGCCGTGCGTCTATTTTTTGCCCTGCGGCGCTTGAAAGTGTATCTAAAGTCGCTTGACTAACTAAGGATATATGCACGGGTTGGCGATCGCTATAACGGGTTTTACCTTCTGAATCTCCAACTAGGCGCAAAGTTCCTTTCTGGGGACGGTAGGGGGCTATATACGCGCTAAAAAAGCTACTTAGGCGATCGCGTCCTTCTAAAGTATTAGTTGCAGCGCTTAGTAACTCCCTATTACCCTGATTAATACTCATAATTGTAGTATTACTGTCGTACTGGCAATTTAAAGCGGCTAAAACTGGTAAATCGCACTGCATCGCAAAGTTTTTTTTCTGCATCCAAGGTATAGCAGTGTCGGGAACATCGGTAGCAACGCTTTGGTACATTAAGGCAAAAGCGCGATCGCCTGGAATGCCATGATCGCAGAGCAAAAATACGCGCTCGCGTTTCTGTGGAGTTAGCCCTTTGACTGGATGCGTAAACAATTCTTTGACTAAAGCCATATTATTTCTCAGCTTAATCTTGCCCTGTGCTTAACGGTAATTGAAGTGAAGGCTCAGGTTTTTTATTTACTTTACCGCCTAAACTCCGAAAATAGATACTACCTATAGTTAGCAAAAACACGACATAAGCGACAGCTTGCACGATAAACAGATTTTCTGTATAGCCAAACAAAGAACTAAATACTACTCCTGGAAACTGGTCATCGGGCAGTATTTTTGATGTATTCCAAACTCTTGCACCTAAAATACAGGAAGGATTTTTAGTAAATCGTTCGTAGTAAAAGCACAAGCCTTGAGAAGATCGATCCATTTGTGACAACGTTGCAAAAGCTACGTCAAAGTGTCCTAAAGCGGAGACAACTAATCCGGCGACAATTAGTAGCAATAACACCCCCATAGTTTTAAAAAACAAGCGAATGTTAATTTTGATTCCCCATTGAAACAGCAATACTCCTATAAAGGCGGCGGTTAAAACCCCTGCTACAGCCCCAAAAGCCGGGAATAAGCCTTGTTGAAAGTTGGCAGCAATAAATAGTACGGTTTCAAAGCCTTCTCGCACTACAGCAATCAAAATCAAGGTGAAAACGCCCCAGCCAGCATTTCTGTCTTGCAAAGCCGCGCTAATTGTTCCTTCTACTTGCGCCTTCATAAATCTAGCTTGGCTAGTCATCCACACTAGCATCCAACTCAGCATGGCGATCGCAATTACACTAAATCCGCCTTCTAATAAGGGTTCAACTACCGTCGTGTACTTTGGATTAGCGGCGCTAATAATGGGGATTGCGAGGCTAAAAAGTATTCCCACTAAAGCACTAACAACTATTCCTACTCCTACACCCGCGTAAACCCAAGAGTTTAATCGCTTTTGTCCAGCTTTTTTTAAGCAAGCAAGTACGATTCCTACTACTAATGCTGCTTCTACTCCTTCGCGGAGAGTAATTACAAACGTAGGTATAGCCGCACTAAAATTCATAAGTTTATTTTTGGATATTGTTAAGGCTGGCGGAAATAAGGGCGTTGCTAATTAGAGGTAGAGACGTTGCAATGCAACGTCTCTACATTGGTTTTTGAATGTCTTTAAACCGCACTACCGCTAAAATCACGCAACATTTTTTTGATTTCTATGTTGTGCAATTCTTCCGTACCGATCATTGTCCGCGCAAATTCTTCTAAATACACGCTAGCATCGCTGACCGCATCAAGCAACAATTTATACAAGTCTAAGGCGCGCTTTTCGTGATTCAAACTTTCTTCCAGAATATTTTTGACTGAATGTTGGAAAGTTTCTTCCATTGATGCAATTTTTAAACTGGGATGTCCTTCTAACCCTGTGAGGATTTCCCCTACTTGCTGGGCGTGGGTAAGCGATTCGGTTGCTTGCATTTTAAAAAAATCTACAATCGGGATGCGATTGGGGCCTGTCACCATCAAGGAATAATGAGTATAACGTACTACTCCCGCCAATTCGCATTCCATGATGGAGTTAAGCAAAGCGATCGCTTTTTCTTGGTCAAGTTCGCGCATAATTTTTATTAGTTAGTAGTGGTGTTACTGTCTAACACTTTTTGTGACTCTTTTTCAATAGTTTTAATCAACTGTGTAACTACAGCAGGAGGATTTACAGGCGTAGCTGGAGGAATCACGGAGGGCCAATTTTTACTTAATTCGCTCATGTTACTAGCAATTGATTTATCGGTATCTGCATTTGCTGCGCTTACTTGGCTGGAAATGCCTTTGTATAACTCCTCTGCATAAATAACAAAACCACGCGAGTCTTGATACTCAATGGCGGCGGATATTTTGCCGTTGGCGATCGCTGCGGTATATTCAGAATTAGCCGTGTCTAGCAATCCGTTGATTACTTGTAAGACAAATTCTGGCGAAGATCGTTGATTTTCTGGCAAAAATGCGATCGCATTATCTACGGATTTCACAGCTTCAGTAAAATTAGTATCTATTTTTGCAGATTTAGCTTTTACCAAGTCTTGCAAACTGATCAAACTTGTTTTAAATTCTGGGACATTACGCTCGTTTAATTGATCTTCTACATCTACATAAATTTCTTCTACCGGATGTCCAATATGAGGTTCAGCTTGAGCGGGTTTTTGTAAGTCTAAGAGTTCTTTAGCTACTAACAAATGTCCTTTCATCAATCCCAACTTAGTCATATAGTCAACATCTTTAGCAACACCTGTAAGCACAATATCCTCAATTGTCACCATGTCTTTAATTTGCTCGTATTGAGCTTGACTAATCACCTTTTTACTTACTAATTCTTCAGGGCTTCCATAAGGACGTTGGGCTTGAATTTGGTTAGATAAAGCCGGAATACCTAACTTTGCCTCTAATTTATCTAACTCCGATAAAATAGCATTATTAATATTAATTCTGTTTTTGCTTGCAACTACCACAGGACTAGAAACGTTACTAGGGGCAGCATTTGACGTGGTAACAGATGGCGTTTGATTGCAGCTAAATAAAACTGAGAGCATAGCTGCCGCAAAAGTGAGAAACAAAAATTTTAGAATAGACATGATACTTATTTAGTATGAGTGAAAAACTTTGCTAACTTGCTGGTAAAACTTCAAATAAACCCATGCAACCCGCACCCGCGATCGCATCTTGATGAGGATGAAACATATATTTGCCCGGATATTTGTAAGCAAATTCTAAAATATGTCTCTCCGCCGTCCCCATTGTAATTACGTCGCTTTCTTCCGTAGGTTTAAGAGTTCTACCCGTTTTATAAATTTGAAAAAAGTTAGCGTGGAGGTGAAAAGTAGCCGCCGGATCGAACTCAATCATGTTGAGCAAATAAAGCCGCACTAGCTGATTTTGATAGATAGGAATCGGATGAGTTTTATAATAATTTGGTTGCCCATTAAAAGCATAAAACTCATTTTTGTTATCATCGTTTGTATCAAATCCTCCCATAACTAGCACGATTTCATCGGCTGGGGGACGAGGTTTAGGCGGATCGATGATAAACATTCCATACAGTCCTTTGCTAATGTGCCGCGTTACCGGGTCAGTATGACAATGGTATAATTGAATGCCAAAAGGTTCGGCATCAAATTCATAAATCGCCGCATTACCGTGACGTACTGGGCGCAAACCATCAGCTTCCGCCGGATGAATGCCGTGAAAGTGCATAGAATGGGAATGTCCGCCATTATTATAAAACACTACCCGGATGCGATCGCCTTGAGTTGCCCTTAGGGTTGGTCCTGGGATGCGATTATTAAAGTTCCAGGTATTAAAATTAACAGCACTATTTAAAGCAATTGTTGAGTTTCCGGCAACAATTTTATACTCTCTAACCGTCCGTCCTTTTTCCCGTTTTACTGTTCCATAATCAAAATCTCGCAAGACTGCCATCGGGTTATTGCTATCTTTTGGCAAGTCGCTAGAGGAGATATTCGGGATTCTCACAGGTATAGAATTTTGATTGAGTGCTTGATAAGCAAAGGCTGCACCCGTAACACCTACCCCGGCTAAAGCAACTTCTAAAAATTGTCTGCGACTCAATAGTA
>JACCVJ010000533.1 GCA_013698215.1 Tatlockia sp.
CGACATTTGAGTTAATTGGTATTGGTTATTTAGTCTGGTTTAGTATCCGCTATTTAATCAGGGCATCGAACCTGTAATAGTTGTCTAAAGTTCTTCAATCTTTTAAAGGACAAGTAGTTAGTAGCCAACAACCCCCCAAATCCTAAAGTACCGATTTAGGACTAAAGCCAGAAGGACAGATGAGTACATAGTAAGTACGTGGTTTCACTAACGGTTAAGTGCATAATTTTTAAACTGTTGAACCCGTTAGTTTATGGAAGTTACTTACCTAAAAAAGCCTCAAACGATAACTTAATTTTTCACGAATTTAATTGAAACTAGGAGATAAATAAAGTGTATATTAGCGATAAAGAGAAACGCCAAATCATGGAAGAACTGGCACAAGGTAACCCGGAAATGCTAATTCAGGAATCGAGTTCAAATCTCTCGCAGAGTGAACAAAAGCTTAATAATGATACTCGTGCCTCTGAAGATGTTACGCAAATACCTGACTCAAAATTGCAAAATACGTCAGAGAAATCGGAAAACGATAACGCTCTTTTATCCGAGGACACCTTAAAAATATTGTCACAAGATATCGTTCGTCTAGTAGAAGAAAGATTGGTGGTCAACCATAGCAAGCGTAAAATTGGCGAGGTAATCGTCCGTAAAGAAATCGAAACCCGGATAATTCAAGTCCCAGTCAGGTACGAGAAACTGATTGTTGAACAAGTAAGTCCAGAACGCAAACAACTTGTAGAAATTAATTTAGGGCAAGCAGGCGGTACTGAAATTGAGCTAACGGAGGTTACAAATTTATATCCGGAAATTACCCAATAACAGCAGACAATCTTTATGGATTCGGTGATGTTGCTGCGGCGGCGCAGTTTATTTTTCCTCCTCCAGAGATAGAGGCGATCGCCCTATAATTGAAAGATATTTTTAAACCCACCTTGTTAACAAAGCGGGTTTTTAATCAAATTGCTAAAACTTTAACTGTCTGAGTAGGCTGTCATGGGCAGACAAGAACACACAAAATTGCGATCGCCAAAAGCGTTATCTATCCGACTAACCACCGTCCAAAACTTATACTCTCGCGTCCACGATGCGGGATAAGCAGCGCTGTTACGGCTATAAGAATGCTCCCATTCGTCAGCCATTAATACCTCCGCCGTATGGGGGGCATTTTTCAAGACATTATCTTGCATATCTGCGTTGCCTTGCTCAATGTCTGCGATCTCTTGACGAATTAAAGTCATAGCTTGGCAAAAACGATCTAATTCTGCTTTCGATTCGCTTTCTGTTGGCTCTACCATAATCGTTCCAGCTACGGGCCAAGAAACTGTCGGTGCATGAAAGCCGTAATCCATAAGTCGTTTGGCAATATCATCTACCTCAATACTGGCGCTTTTTTTCAAGCTCCGCAAGTCCAAAATACACTCATGGGCGACGAGTCCAGCTTTGCCTTTATACAATACGGGATAATGATCTTGAAGTTGATGAGCAATATAGTTAGCGTTGAGAATTGCTACTTTAGTGGCTTGAGTTAACCCTTCAGCGCCCATCATAGCGATGTACATCCAGGAAATAGTCAAAATGCTGGCACTACCCCAAGGAGCCGCCGCTACCGCTCCAATACCTTGTTCTCCGCCCATAGAAACTACCGAGTGTCCCGGCAAAAATGGCACTAAATGAGCCATTACCCCAATGGGGCCCATTCCTGGCCCGCCGCCACCGTGAGGGATACAAAAAGTTTTGTGCAAGTTCAAGTGACAAACATCTGCGCCAAAATCTCCCGGACGACATAAACCGACTTGGGCGTTCATATTTGCCCCATCCATGTAAACTTGTCCGCCGTGACTGTGAACTATAGCGCAGATATCCTTAATTTCCTCCTCAAAAACACCGTGAGTAGAAGGATAAGTTACCATCAGCGCCGCTAGTTCGTTGCTATGCTTTTGGGCTAAAGCTTGCAAGTCGGCTAAATCTACGTTTCCTTGTTCGTCACAGGCGACGGGAACTACTTTCATGCCGCACATTACCGCACTCGCGGGGTTTGTACCGTGAGCGGAAGTAGGAATTAAACAAACATTTCGATGTCCTTCGTTGCGCTGTTCGTGGTACTGACGAATTACGAGTAATCCTGTATATTCTCCTTGAGAACCTGCGTTTGGTTGCAGCGAAATTCCGGCAAAACCTGTAATTTCTCCTAGCCAGTCTTCAAGTTGGGCAAATAATTCTTGATAACCCCTAGTTTGACTTAGCGGTGCGAAGGGGTGAATGTTACCAAATTCTGCCCAGGTTACAGGCATCATCTCTGCTGTTGCGTTTAACTTCATCGTGCATGAACCTAAAGGAATCATTGATGTAGTTAAAGATAAATCTTTAGATTGCAAGCGGTACAGGTAACGTAAAAGCTCGGTTTCGCTCTGGTAACTATTAAATACTGGATGAGTTAAGTAGCTGCTAGTCCGTTTTAAAGTGGGCGGATTTACTTTAACTTGAGTTGCTAATTCTTCAATATTAAAAGGCAACTCACTATTTAAGGCAAAAATTTCTAACAGTTCTTGAACGTCTACTAATGTAGTAGTTTCATCTAAAGAAATGCCTAAAGATGTATTGCTCAAATCCCGGAGATTAATTTTTCGTTTTTGGGCGGCTTTGAGGATGTCCTTCACAATTAGGCGATCGCCAACTACCTTAACTGTATCAAAAATCTCTGTACTACCCAACTTATAACCCAGCTTTTGCAACCCTGTAGCCAACACTGCGGTCAAAGCGTGGATATCTTGAGCAATGTTTCTTAGTCCTTCTGCGCCATGATACACCGCATACATTCCCGCCATTACCGCTAGTAAAACTTGCGCCGTACAAATGTTGCTAGTGGCTTTGTCGCGTCTAATATGTTGCTCTCTTGTTTGCAAAGCTAAACGTAGCGCTGTTTTACCTTTTACATCTTTAGAAACTCCCACAATTCGCCCTGGTACTTGGCGTTTGTACTCCTCCTTGGTGGCGAAATAAGCCGCGTGAGGCCCCCCGTAGCCTAAGGGAATACCAAAGCGCTGAGTGCTTCCTACAGCTATATCTGCGCCAAATTCTCCTGGAGGCATGAGCAAAGTCAAACTCAATATATCGGCAGCTACCGTTACTAAAGCGCCTTGAGTGTGAGCTTGTTCTACAAAAGCACGGTAATCATAAATTGTCCCGTCGGTGGCTGGATATTGCAGCAATACGCCAAAAACTTGTTGCTCAAAGGTAAAATCTTGATGGTTGCCAACAATTACATCAATACCCAATGGTTGGGCGCGAGTTTGGATAACTTCAATAGTTTGAGGATGACAGCTATTACTAACAAAAAATGCTTTTGATTTATTTTTGCTAATTCCATAGCTCATTGTCATAGCTTCCGCCGCCGCCGTTGCTTCATCTAACAAGGAAGCATTGGCAATTTCTAGCCCTGTTAAGTCAATAATTACGGTTTGAAAATTGAGCAGCGCCTCTAGTCGTCCTTGGGCTATTTCTGGTTGATAAGGAGTATAAGCCGTGTACCAGCCGGGATTTTCTAAAATATTTCTTTGAATTACAGGCGGGGTAATGCAGTTGTGGTAGCCCATGCCAATAAAAGAGCGAAAAACCTCGTTTTTGAGCGAAATTGCCCTTAATTTGGTTAAAGCTGCTTGTTCGCTCAAAGCTGCGGGTAAATTTAGCTGTTTATTATACCTAATTGAGTAAGGAACAGTTTTATCTATCAAGTCATCTAAGCTTGCTAGTCCTAATACTTCTAGCATTTGGTGAATTTGAGCCGCGTTTGAGCCAAGATGCCGTTGCAGAAAATCAGGCGATCGCGCTAATATTTCTTTGTCATTTATTGCTTGAGTAGGAAGACTAACTACCACTAAATGGCTCTCCAGAGGTGACTTTATACATATTCTGCAACATTTTTTTGCAAATAGGGACTAGATTATTAATAATTTTGAGTAAAAATTTATAGTTTTCTAGTCCCGCAATATAAAGTTAGTGACCTTCTACTAAAGCGCGGTATTCTGAAGCCGTTAAAGCATCATCCGCTTCGCTTTGAGCGTCAACGCGGACTTTGAGCAACCAGCCTTCACCATAAGGATCTTCAGCTACTTGTTCGGGGGTTTCTATTACCGCCTCATTGCGCTCAATTATCGTACCGCTAATAGCTGATACTAAGTCTTCAACGGCTTTTACTGATTCTACCGAGCCAAAGGTTTCGCTCTTTGTGACAACTTCGCCAACTTCGGGCAATTCTAAAAAGACAATATCGCCTAATTGGTCTACAGCAAAAGCACTAATACCAATAGTTGCAATATCGCCATCGAAGCGCACGTACTCGTGAGAGTCTAGGTATTTTAAGTCGTCTGGGTATTCTAAAGCCATAAAATTATTACTTTTTTGCTCCTAGGATTACTTGCTTGCGCGATCGCTCTAGCTAAAAATAGCAATAACACGGATCGAATTGACAGCAATAGGGCAACTTATCTATTTTGCACTGCTTGTAGTGTTAGGGAGGTCTTGGAATGAGCAATAACGAGTTAATTTTGGCATCTAGGTTAATAGTACGTCCAGCAGAAGTCGCAGAAGCAGAAATAATTTTATCTTTTATTACCAAGAAGTCGGAGTTTGACTGCAATATCGGCGCTTTCTCCGGGAAGATTGAAACTTCCGCCGAGAAAATTCGCCAAACTATCTTTAGTACCAATCCTTCAGCGCAAGTTTTGTTTGCTGAGATAGAACAACCGATTGGATTTGCTTTGTATTATTTTAGATACTCCTCGTTTAAAGGGTTGCCTAGTATTTGGCTTGACGATTTGTATGTAGATGAAAAATTTAGAAGTAAACAAGTAGGCGCAGCACTAATGAGTTATCTAGCTCAAGTTGCTAACAATCATCACTGTACTCACCTGGCTTGGACGGCTGATGTTCGCAATACTCGCACGGTTGGTTTTTATCATCGCTTGGGCGCAGAAGTTATAGAGCAAAAGGGTAACGTTTGTTTTTTCCAGTGGATACCGCAATAATGTACCTGCTTAAGGACAGATATAATTCCTTGTCCCAACACGTTAAATTAGAAGTACGCAGTCAGACATTCTCTACAGCATGAACTTACCTAATCTTGATTCGGAAACTATCGATCGCATCCTCGAAATGGCGTGGGAAGATCGCACTCCCTTTGAAGCGATCGCTTTACAATTTGGATTACAAGAACCTCAAGTTATTGAGCTAATGCGGCAACAAATGCAAGCATCAAGCTTCAAAATGTGGCGCAAGCGCGTAAGTGGGCGCAAAACTAAACACCTCAAACAGCGCGACTTTATCAGCGGGCGTTTTCGCTCTGATAATCAAAAAGGTTCTTAAAACTCAATAAGCTTTTTTATAAAAAGGTTTTTTAACTACCAATGCTGGGTAAGTTTTCCCTCTAATTTCTACTTCCAATGATTGCCCAATTTTAGCAAGTTCCGTAGGTACGTAAGCAAGGGCGACAGGATAACCCAAGGTTGGCGATATTGTCCCGCTAGTAATTTCCCCTACAATCCGACCGTTTGATAATACTTGGTAGCCGTGACGGGCAATATTGCGTCCCTGCATTTGCAAACCTACAAGTTTCCTCGGTACTCCCGCTAATTTTTGCTGCTCTAATACTTTTCTGCCAATAAAATCACCTTTAGTATCTAAATGCACTAACCAGCCTAAACCCGCCTCTAGAGGTGTAGTAGTTTCATCAATATCCTGCCCGTAGAGTGCCATTGCTGCCTCTAAACGCAACGTATCTCTTGCGCCCAAGCCGCAGGGAATAACACCCGCCTCAAACAGATTTTGCCACAGCTTTACACCTACAGTTGGCTCTACCATAATTTCAAAGCCATCTTCTCCTGTGTAACCCGTCCGCGCCATAAACCCTGGCTGCTCTAATACAGTAGCGTTGAGGTGTCCAAAAGCCTGAATTGGGGTTAAATCTTCTTTGACAAATTGCTGTAAATAAGTAGCCGCTTGAGGCCCTTGGACAGCAATTAATACCTGTGGGGGTAGCTCCTGTAACTGTGCTAAACTTGGGTCTAACTGTTGCAACAACCAGGCTTTGTCTTTAGCATTAGTTGCAGCGTTGACAATTGCGATCGCGCGCTGCTGCCCTGTATTATCTTCTCCTTGGTAGTAAAAAATAATATCGTCAATAATTCCCCCTTGAGGATTTAATAGTACAGTGTACTGCGAAGTCCCGCTCTGCAATCGGCTTAAATCTGAGGGAACTAAACGCTGAAATTGAGCAATTAACCCTTTACCCTGACAAGCAAACTTACCCATGTGGGAAATATCAAACATTCCCGCCGAAGTCCTTACCGCTTGGTGTTCGTTCCCGATTCCTCCAAATTGTACGGGCATTTCCCAACCGCCAAAGCTAGTTAGCCTAGCTTTGAGTTCTACAGCTAGTTGAAATAGTGGTGTTTGAGCTAAAGGTTGCAGTAATTCTTCGTTCGCCACAGATAGTTATTTTGGTAGGTGAATATTACCTTTATATCTTGGTTTCAAATTGCAGAAATAAACAAGTGTTTTAAATAGAACAAGAGAGGCTAACAATTACAACGGCGTTGCTGGACTCTATAACTAACAAAAATGCGTTCAACTGCGCCAGCGCAACACTTGCTTTTTGACTGGGTTAACAAACGATCTCCCTTCTAATTTTGCCCGGACAAACTCTGTTTTCAACTGGTAGTACCAACGCGCTTGCGTCTCAGCATCTCTAATTAGTAACAATGCCGGATCGTACCTCAAACCTATCTGCTGCTTGGTAACAACTTGCCGATCTTGAGCGAGAAACCTACGAACAAAAGGTTTAATTATCGGCTTTAAGGCTGTAATCCAATGCAAGATGTCTATTGCCTAGGACTAGAAGTTAGGCAAAGCTTGCTTAACCCAAATTTTAGATATTTTTTGGTAACGATGTTCAAGATCGCGGTTTGCGCAAGTTAGCGATCGCGCCTTTACCTCAAGCTTACGTACCTTTGTAGAACCAAGAGCCGATATTAAAAGTAGTAAAAGTAGTAACGGAAGAGCGCCTAATATACCTTTGAGCCAAATAAAAACAGCAGTTATACAAAAACTCGCAAACATAATTCCAATTAAAGCCAGCGCTAAATACATATTCTCTCGGACAACAGACTTATATTCGTTTAAAGACTTTTCATCAGCAATTGTTGTATTTCTTCCTAAAAACTTATTGATCTGAGTTTCTGCACGCCGATTTATGAAAATTAATGCAAAACAAAGCCCGATAAATATAATTAGTAACGACAAAAACATTATTTCCTCTCCAAAAGCCGATGATTTAGTGTGGATGTTGCTATTGTTCCCAGTTATATGTATTTAATCGTTATTGGATTGGCTACACAGAAGTAAGTTCTAGATCAGAAAAAAAATAGCAGAATCTTCATTGCTTCATGGCGATCGCACTTAAAAAATTGCGTGCCAAAAAACTACGAACACATTGATCGCTTTACCGCCCATAGTTACGACACTAGGCAATAAACCAGTAAGTTATATTCGTATAGTAGAGCGCTATTGAGAAATCCTGATGATATTTGGACTTGGCAAAAAAACAACTATCCCTACCGCCGAAAAAGCACTGCCTGGGCGA
>JACCVJ010000542.1 GCA_013698215.1 Tatlockia sp.
CCTACTAACTTATCGCCGTCAATTTTACTATTAATGGCGATCGCCCTTTCTCCTGATTCTTGGGGGAATCCGCACAAAACGGACTTATCAACATTACCCGCAAGACTTAGCTGTTGCTCTTTAAATAACCCCGTCAACGTCAGTTTTTCTTCGGTAGACATTGAGTTTTGCACTTCTTTTTTTAAAATGGCGGCATTTATATACGTACCAGACTGATCGAGTTGGAGCATCAGAGGCGCTACTTGGGGGCAACCAGGCAAGCTATTTGTCAAAGCCAGTTGATACCTACCACCAATAGTTTTAGGCGCTTTGAGATTGCTTTCTCCATAGGCTGTAACGACGTTAAATAGTAATAGTACAGATCCAATGGCGATCGCGTAAAAAGTCAAAGATTTAGTATTAAAATGGCTGCTCATACTTAAACTCCTGATTTATCTGTATCCGTCCTGGGAGCAACTACCGCCGCTAAATGAGATGTAACTTGGCTGTAGCGGCGAGTTATTAACAATGAAGATTTGCATTGAATTGCCAATTGGTCAGTATATCGCCCCAAAGTTTGTCGCTCAATTCCCCAAGCGCGGCTAGTTCCAGCGATAGTTAGATCGACGCGCTCAGAGGCTTCAACGGCTACAGTGATAGGTTCGGCGGATTCCTGAACTTGAATATCAATGCGATCGCGCACTTTCCGAGACAAGTTTTCCATTACTCCACTCAATTCATAGCTCAATTCGCTGTTAGTTTGCCCCGCTTGTACTACCCGCAAAATTGACAACGTGCGGGTTTGGGAATCAACGAGCATTCTTAACGCCAGTTCTAGCGCCAAATCGTCGTGAATATTGCCCGAATAAGCCACTAACAATTTTTCCATTGCTGTTTGTCCGCGATCAATATAAACTCCCACATCCACCGGAGCCATACTTAGAATTTGCCCGACACGCCCACCTAAACGGTTGGTACTAAAAGCCGGACGATGCCAACCTACTAACATCAAGTCAATTTTATTTTGACTTGTAATTTGTTCTGTATCTCGGGCTACATCATTAGTAACGCGAACTAAAGGCTGCACAAAGGCGCGGATAGCTGGAGGTTCTAAAGTTCCAATCAATTGCTCTAATTGTTGGCGACGCTTCTCCATTAACCTGTCAGCTTCAGCAGGCATACTTTGAAAAGCGTAATCTTCCTCAAGTTCTACTAAGCTCAGGGGATGAACTACAGCGCTTTGGAAATTGTTGAGAGCGATCGCCGTTGCTAATTGAATTAGTCCTTTTTGGGTATCTACGTTAGCTACAGGGACGAGAACCCGATAAGCAACTTCGGCTTCTATTCCTGATCCTAATTCGGTTTCTGGCTCAACCGTATTTAATCTAATTAGGCGTTTGGGATAAGTCCACTCCAATAAGGGCGAAGTCATAAAGGTAGTAACTAGCGCCATAATTACCAACATCGTAAACAAAAGCGGCGATATTACACCTAAGTTCAAGCCAATATTTAGAACGATAAGTTCTGTCAAGCCGCGTGTATTCATCAACCAACCGAGGGCTGAAGCTTCACGATTTTCAATTCCACTCACTCGCGCAGCTATGTAAGTACCAAAATACTTACCACTAATTGCTACGGCTACAACTAGCGCGCACAGCAGCCATAATTCAGGACGATTGAGCAATCCTACTTGCGTCCGCAGACCGCTATAAGCGAAAAATATTGGTAACAGAAAAATTAATACAAAGTCTTCGGTTTTTTCGGCTATTTCTCTTACCAAACCTTCATCTTTAGGCATGATTGCGCCTAACAAAAATGCCCCGAAAATAAAGTGAATACCAATGAAGTCTGTAATTAAAGCACTCGCAACTACCCCAGCATAAATACCTGCTAAAAGTAATTGATTCATCTTACCAACGCGCTGATAGTACCTAGCAACGCGCTTTAAAAACCAACGCCCTACCGTCACCATCAAGCCGATATAAATCAACGAATAGATAATTGTGGGGATGGCTCCGTTAATTGTCCCAGTTCTAGCTACAGCGATCGCTAAAGCCAGTACGCACCATGCCGTTACATCATCTACCGCCGCACAAGTCAACGCCAATGTTCCCAGGCGCGTACCCTGCAAGTTATTTTCGGTAATAATCCTAGCCAGTACCGGAAAAGCGGTAATTGACATCGCCGCCCCCAAAAATAAAGCAAAGGCGGTGAAAGATACATCTCCGTTAGAAAGCTGTGGATAAAGTAATACAGCCAGCAGGGTTCCTAAAGAAAAAGGGG
>JACCVJ010000543.1 GCA_013698215.1 Tatlockia sp.
CTCATCCCCATCGGTGGGATTATTTTGGGTAATTCGATGAACGGCGCGGCGATCGCGGGCGAAAGATTAGTAAGCACCATCAACTCCAGTCACTTAGAAATTGAAACTCATCTTAGTTTGGGCGCAACTCCTCAGCAAGCGGTAAATAAGTATCGCACCGAAGCTATCAAAGCTGGGCTAATTCCGACTATCAACTCCATGATGGTTGTGGGGATAGTTACTCTACCGGGAATCATTACTGGGCAATTGTTAAGCGGTATCGATCCCTTAGATGCCGCATCTTATCAAATACTAGTGATGTTTATGCTGACTTTTGCTAACTTAATAACTGCTCTATTAGTAACTCAGGGGCTATGTCGTCAGTTTTTTAATAGTGCAGCCCAGTTAGTCAAGTAACAATGTGTTCAATCAACCATCTAAGTTAGCAGAGCAAGTTGTCCTAATTACAGGTGCGTCTACAGGAATTGGAGGCGCATTTATGATGACAAAAATACTGCCGTGCCAAGCTGGTAGATTCATTTTGGCAGCGCTTCTATGGCATTAATCTTGTCGCTCAAGAAGTGAAAAGTCGTTAAGCTCGATAGATAAAGCTAGAAAAACTAGGCGATAGGCTGTAGGGTAGGGGAGTTGAGACTAAAAGCTGAAGATGGATTTATTAGAGTACCAAGCTAAAGAATGGTTCCGGGAAACGGGCATTCCAGTATTGCCATCTCAAAGAATTGACAAAATTGGCGACCTTAAAGGGTTAAAAATTCCCTATCCAGTAGTAATTAAGTCTCAAGTACGCACGGGTGGACGCGGACGGGCTGGGGGAGTGAGGATTGTAACAAATACTATAGATGCGATCGCGGCGGCGCAAACTATATTTCATCTCCCGATCTTAGGTGAAGTCCCCGAAGTGCTATTAGCAGAAGCAAAATACAATGCAGACAGAGAATTTTACTTAGCTGTAGTATTAGATAGCGCCACTCGCAGACCTGTATTATTGGGTTCTCCCCAAGGTGGTGTTGATGTAGAATCATCAGAAGAATTACTCCAAATAGTAGTAGTAGAGCAAGAATTTTCGCCTTTTTATGCCCGTAAGTTGAGCGTCAAAATGGGGCTAAAAGGAGCTTTAATTGGGTCAGTTAGTGATGTTATTGAGAAGATGTATCAGCTATTTTGGCAAAAAGACTTAGATTTAGTGGAGATAAATCCCCTAGGGGTGAGCGCTACGGGGGAATTAATGGCGCTAGATGGCAAAGTAACCGTCAATAGCCGGGCGATCGCTCGTCACGCCGACATCAGCCTAATGGCGCAAAAAATGGCAAATCGTGCCAATAGTCAAAACTACTTCGATATTTTGGGTAATGCCGATTTAGTAGATCGATCGGGCAATATTGGGATTTTGGGCAATGGTGCGGGGCTTGTGATGGCAACATTGGATCTTGTTACCGACGGGGGGGGAAAAGTCAAAACTTGCCTAAATATCGGTCATGGCAGCAATTTAGACCCTTCCAAGCCTAGTTTTAGCGATCGCCTAGAGCAAGGTTTAGAACTATTGGTGCGAGACAAAAACATTCAAGTCGTACTCGTCAACATCCTTGGGAGCGTTCTTAAAGGAGTAAAAGTAGCAGAATCTATTAGTAAGTTTGGGGAAGATCGTAGTCTGGCAAAAACCCGCAATGATTCTTATCCCCGCTTAATTGTTCGTTTTGCTGGTTCTGAACTAGACTCAGCCCAAGCACAATTTGCGTCTTTAGCAATTCCTTTAATTGAAAATTTGGATGAGGCTGTTTTGCAAACTATCCGTCAAGCTAAGTCTTCTCCGGCTAAAAAGTCATGAATTTACAGCCAGACAGTAAAATTTTATTTCAAGGCATTACCGCCGAACTTTCTGCAACTCACGGGGTACAAATGAAAGTTTACGGTACAAAAGTAGTGGCGGGAGTCAACCCCGGTTTGGGCGGACAAACCTTTGATGATATTCCTGTATTTGACCTTGTAGAACAAGCTTTAGCTGAAGTGGGCTTAATTGATACTACCTTAATTTTTGTCCCGGCTTACCAAGCTTTAGACGCGGCTTTGGAGGCAATATCGGCAGGAATTAGACAAATTATTATTGTCTCCTCTGGAATGCCGCCTTTAGATATGGTGCATCTGTTGCGGAAAACCGAAGCTACCGAAACTATTATTGTCGGCCCCAATAGCCCCGGAATTATCATACCGGGAAAATTACTTTTAGGGACGCATAGAAGCGAGTTTTATATTCCTGGAGCGGTGGGAATAGTCAGCCGTAGCAGTACCCTAACCTACGAAATTGCTTTGGAACTGACTAAGGCAGGTTTGGGGCAGTCTATGGCGGTAAGTATCGGCGGTGATGCGATCGCTGGATCTTCGTTTTTGCAATGGCTGCAAATGTTTGACTCTGACGTCGCAACAGAAGTAATTGTTTTAGTCGGCGAACTTGGTGGGAATAGCGAAGAAGCCGCCGCCCATTACATTGCTGAAACTATCAACAAACCTGTAATTGCTTACATTGCAGGCAGAAAAGCCCCCGCCGGGAGACATTGGGGACACACAGGAACTTTAGCCGCCGTTGTGGGTAGAGGTGCAGATGTAGGTACAGTACAAAGCAAATTAGCTGCTTTAAAGTCTGCTAAGATTCCAATTGCGGAAAAACCCTCGCAAATTCCCGATTTAGTCAAAAAAGCTCTGAAAAAAACCTAAATGATGAGACTGCGAGTTTTGGTGTTAGGGATTATTTCTAGTATCTTGACTGCTTTACCTGTTAGCGCCGCCCAGCGAGTTTATATTAATTACGGTACTTTGGGCTTTTCGTTTTCTGTTGATGCTTTAGAAACTTTTGCCCAGCAAGGAAAAATTGATCGCCAATTAAGTTTTGTTCTCAATCGTTTGAGTCCAAAACAGCAAGTTAAGCTACGGGCTTTTTTGCAGACTCGCTACAACCTTAAGCCTGTAATTATCTCTAGAGTTAGCTACTCTATCACTGGAGAGCGGTTGTTAAAGCGGTTTGGATTGGTAATTAAAACTAAAAGTGGTCAAAATGGGTTTTACGGGATTAGGGCGGCGATAGTTCAGTCGGCGGCTTCTCCTGAAGGATTTACAGCCCTTAATTTTTTGCGGAAGTTTCCGACAGATATCCAAATTGATATTGGGGAAGTTCTCAAGTTTACTCGCCAAATTTCTAAGTTGCTTAAAGATACCGATACTTTGGTTTCCCAGCTTGGCGAACAATCTCCTCCAGATAAACAAACTAATTACGATCGCTTACCAGATTTGAGAAAACTGGGCAATTATAGTGTTTCTAGGCGCACAATCAATTTACATGACTCAAAACGCGATCGCGCCATTATTGTAGATTTATATTTACCCGCAGCTTTTCACACGTCCCAAGTCCCGGTAATTACAATTTCTAATGGTTTAGGCGGACAGCGCGATCGCTTTATCCTATTAGCTCAACATCTAGCTTCTCAAGGCTTTTTAGTTGTTGTTCCCGATCATTCTGGTAGTAGCGATCTTAGGCAAAAACAATTTTTTGCTGGATTATACAAAGAAAATTTTGATGCTGAAGAATATATCAATCGTCCTTTAGATATAACTTTTGTTTTAAATGAGTTAGAAAAGCTTAATTCTAGTGAATTTGAAAACAAGTTAAACTTGCAACAAGTTGGAATGTTTGGTTATTCTTTTGGTGGAACTACGGCTTTATCTTTAGCTGGTGCTGAACTTGATTTTAACCAACTAGAAAAAGATTGTACTTTTCCGATTAATGTTGTAAATATTTCGATTTTGTATCAATGTCGAGCTTTAGAATTACCAAGGCAAAGAGTTAATTTACAAGACAACAGAATTAAGGCGGCATTTGTATTTGTTCCCTTTACTAATAGCCTATTTGGGAAAAATGGTTTAAGCCGTGTCAACATTCCTATTTTTTGGCAAGCTACCGATGAAGATATTGTTACACCGTTTTTATTAGAACAATTGCCAGCTTTTAATCGGTTAACTTCTGAGAAGTATTTAGTAGTATCTGAAAATCTCCCACATACCCGCGTGACTATTCAGCTAATGGATAAACTATTAAATACAAATAGAGCCGCATCTTTAGAGGAATTAAGATTAATAGCGCAAAGTTATCTTGAGGCGCTAACAGTAGGATTTTTTAAGTTTTACATAGCTCAAGACACCGAATACAGTAAATATTTGCAATCTTCTTATACTCAATACATTACTAAAAAGCCGTACAATCTGAAGTTTGTAAGATTCAATAAATCAAATAATAATTAGATTTACTGCAAAAGATATTTAGAAAAATCAACGAATTACCCGCCAATAACTGCTACTTTAGCATCATCTTTAAAAAGATATTTTTTTCTCTTTTTAACGGGGGATCTCTAAGGAAAGCAAATTATCAATTCATACCTTTTACAAGCAATTATTGTTTAAACCTTCAACTGTCCACAATGTAAGTGCTATTTCATCAGAGGTAAGCAGATTAGGTTGATAAACTTGCTTTAGTTTAAATTGTTGATTAAGCTGACTTTGCCAACTTATTGAAGGATTAAATAAAAATACATTTTCGCAGCTATTAATTAATTGGCTCAAATTTGTTTGGGGTAAGAACTGAATTTTTATTGTTGCTTCCAACTGGTAGCTAAGAGATATTATGTCTAAAGTTTCTTTGGTTTCAGCAATCAAAACTGGAGCTTTAGCTTGATTCAAAATAGCAGCTATAGGAATATTATATATATTTCGAGTTTTTTGATACTTAGGAGAAGTATTGAGAGTAAAAATACAAGATATTATCTCTATTGAAATTAGAGTAATCAAGATTGTTTTCCAAAAAAATTGTTTGTTTGCTAATAACTTATTTGCTAAAAAATAAGCTAAAGTTAGTAATACTCCTAGCTGACAAGGAACTATATATCTAGGAGCCGTAGAAGTTTTTGAACCAAAGATTAAATCAACTAATATAAAAAGCAAAGTAGGAACTATCGTTGAAGTTAAAATAAATAGCTTAACTGCTCTTGGAGCTTGATTTAATAAAAAATAAAAAGCCCAAATGATTAAGGCGAATAAGCTTAAATCAGTAACAATCCTAGCAATAATAATTGCATCGAAAGCTTTATAAATAGGCGATTCTACAAATACAATGGCAATGCTATAAA
>JACCVJ010000569.1 GCA_013698215.1 Tatlockia sp.
TATCTCCACCATTAGCGCAAAAGTTTCTGGATACACTCCGCATAACCGCTTAAACTCACTTGGAATCAGCTTTTTAGCCTCTTCGTATTTCATCAACTATTTCATGAGTATGTTTACTTATTATATCTCAATCATGACTTTTGCAAGAGGTCTAGTACTTATAGTAATAAAATAACAATTGTGTCTTTAACTCCTACTCAAAATAGAAGTTTTACTCAAATAGTTTCATGTATTTATTCAAATAATTTAAGCCAGCAGTTAATAATTAAATACTTAAAAACCGCTTGTAGACTTGACTTTCAACGGAGAGGGTGGGATTTGAACCCACGATAACATTGCTGCCATAACGCATTTCGAGTGCGCCGCGTTCAACCACTCTGCCACCTCTCCATAAGGCAACAAAACTGTTGCAATTAATTAATATAGCATTTTTATAATAAAGAAGCATTATTTTCAACAGTTTCTATAGTTGACTCAAATTTATTATTGGGTGTCCATTGAATAGCACCGTCACTTGCAGTTAAAAATATTTTTGTCTTGATTTTTGCCAAACCAGTAGTCTTTGAGTCAGTTTTTTGAGCATACGCGATCGCAACTTCTGGCTTTATTGCTGCAACCAAATCTGCATCAAGGTTTTTTGTGAACAGTAAAACTTGGACAGAAGGTATATTTTGATTTATAACTTGAATTTCTTTGTTACTTAGCTGCGTATCATCCACCAATAACCATTTTTGATTTTGAATCTGTAACTGCCATAAAGGTATGTGATCGTCTGTCAACTCAATCTGTGTAGAACCTGCTGCTACTTTCTCCCCAGCGACTAACACTCTATAGCTTCCACTGTTAAGACTTCGTATTTTCTTATCTTCACCAATGCTATAAAAGCTTTTAACCGGTAGTTGCGCCAAAATTTCCATCCAACCATTCTTATCATTAAGGAGATTTGTAGAAATTGCCCAATCAATAGAATTAATACCTTGCTGTTGCAAAAAAGGTAAAACTGTAAAACGGGCGGTGGTAGAATTTCCACTATTAACTAGCAAAACCTTACCCCGATCTTGGACTACTATCACTGGTTCTATTTTATCTGCCAGTACCGTTACCCGAAAATCTGTAGATGAATGCCAAATTGGAACTAATACCAAACTAACCACCACCACACCAACAATCCACCAACGTTTGTGTAGCCAAGGTAGAAACCAAACTAGACTCATTAATCCATACACCGCTAGTAGTTGCCAAAGAGCTATTTTGCCTACAGCTAGAGAATTTCCTGGTAACTGAGAAAAAAATTGCACCAGCCAAATTAAAATATAAGTAGGATAATACAACAGCAATGCGATCGCACTTCCGGCAGTAGACCAAATCAAAGCAGCGATCGCGCTGAAAATTCCCCCAATACTAATAATCGAGATTAACGGTATTGTTAAAATGTTTACTACCAAGCTATAAGGCGGGATTACTCCAAAAATGTAAAGCTGTAGTGGTAAAGTCCATAAAGCCGCCGCTAGGGGAACAGCAATTAAAGTTGCGATCGCATTTGGCATCCAATCTAACTTTGCAACTAGCGCTGGTACGGTAACAACTAATCCAAGTGTTGCCAGAAAGCTTAATTCAAAACCTAAGTCCCAAATCCATAAAGGATTCCACAGTAGCAAAAGTGTTGCGGCTACTAAGAGCGATCCTAAAGGCTTAATTTTTCTGCTGGTAGCTACACCAATTAATGCCCCAAAACCCATAATTACGGCTCTTAGTACCGAAGGTTGCAAACCAGTCAAGCCAACAAATCCAACTAACGCTACTGCACCACAGCCAAATTGCCATTTGGGAGCTAAGCCTTTACTCAAAGCTAGTACCAAGCCAAGAATCAAAGCAGTTTGAAACCCTGAAGCCGCTAAAGCATGAGCCAGTCCAACTCGCACAAATAAGTCTCTAATGTCATAAGGTAGATCGATAGCCTTGCTACCCAAAACCATTGAACTTACAAGTTGTCCTTCAGGACTACCTAGCCAGCGAACTTGTGATTGCACAATTCGTTTACTAACTTGCCACAATCCCCATTTTGGCTGTTCCTTAGTAATAAAATTTACTTGCATTCCATTTATGCCAGCAAAAGTACTTTGTTGCTGCAAAAATCGTTTAAAGTCAAATCCACCCGGATTAGTTGCAGGTTTCGGCTTATACAAAATCCCCTTAATTGCGATCGCCTGTCCTGGATATAAAGCCGTTGATTGCAACAAAGGTACAGTTACATACAAATTACCTGTAACTTTAATTACTTTACCTATTTGATTAAGTTCTTTTGTCTCTAGCCAAAATTGTCCCTTTTGACTCCGGGTTAAACGAGGTAAGCTGCTAACTTCACCTCGAACTATAACAATTTGCTTTCCATGGTTAATGAACTGACTAATATCATTGACGGCTGGTTGCGGAATTTTTATTTGAAAATACAGCGTTGCTAAAAATCCGATCATACCTGCTGCTAAAAACAGGCTTGGTTTAAACTGTCGCCATTTACTAAGTAACTCCCTACAATAATTCTTACTTGCTAAATAGCTTAAAAAAAGTCCTATAGTAACTATCCCATAACCACCCCAGCTAACAGAGGTAGATAGCAAACCTATAATATAAGCAAGACACAAAGTTACAATATTTGTCTGACTCATCAAAGTTTGAACATTAATTTTTTAACTTAATATATAAGACTTTAGCTGCTTGATTTTTTTCATGAGGTATGGTTTTAATTTCAAATACATCAATAGCTCTAATTAATTCACCTAATTTTTTATACCCATAGGTTCTCGAATCAAAAGATGAAGATAGTTTATTGATTTGACCTCCTAATTCTCCTAAACTAGCGCAACCATCTTCTTCCGCGATCGCTTCGTAGGCACTTTTAACCAGCTTAACCAACTTAGAGTTTTCTTTCAATTCTGAGCCACTTTTTAAGTTATTGTTCTGAGTGTCTTTTTTTGCTTTGGTTGCTTCT
>JACCVJ010000590.1 GCA_013698215.1 Tatlockia sp.
CGAATTCTGGCACATAATTCTAGCCCATCTAATCCAGGTAGCATTAAGTCAAGGATAATTAAATCTGGCTGTTGCTCTTGAATTACCCGTAATGCAGTTAAGCCATCCCGGCTGATGTGGCAAACAAATCCTTCTTTTTCTAAAGATAGTTGGATTAATCTAGCTATTTCCGGTTCATCTTCAACAATCAAAATATCCATAAAGCGGTTAGCTTCCTGGTAGTGAATCCCAAAGGTGTAGTTGTAATCCGGGCTGATTCGGCTAAGGATGAGAAGATTACTTGAATCTGCAATATTTAACTAATCGCCTGTAATTGTTCTAGGCGCTCTAATACTTCGGTACTGTGAACGGTAGGATTTACTTTAACAAAGGTTTCGCGCAAAATTCCTTGGGGATCGATAATAAAGCTATGACGTACAGATACAGATCCCATCCACGATCCGTAGGCTTTGCTTACTCCGCCCGTTGTATCTGCTAGTAAGGGAAATT
This sequence comes from Tatlockia sp., assembly GCA_013698215.1. GTDB lineage: Bacteria > Cyanobacteriota > Cyanobacteriia > Cyanobacteriales > Chroococcidiopsidaceae > Aliterella. The sequence continues at coordinate 490 of JACCVJ010000590.1, forward strand.
TTAGCCCTTGCGAGTCGCAAAATTCCGCATGAGAATCAACGGAATCGGCACTAATACCAATAATTTGCGTATTTTTTTCTACATATTTAGGTAAGTCTTGTTGAAATCTCCGCGCTTCTATGGTGCATCCGGCGGTGAAGTCTTTGGGGTAAAAGTAAATTACTAACCATTTACCTTGAAGTTCAGCAAGAGATATTTCACCATCGCCGATATTTGTAGGTAAAGTAAATTCTGGTGCAGGTTGATTGATGGGTGGAAGTTTGCCCCCCATAGCGTTAGCTGCTGGAACATTTAACCAAGTAATTAAGGTTAAGCAACTAGCAAGTATCAGAGTTAAGATTGTGCGGCGCGATTGCGCAAAGCGCAGCGCTAAGAGCGGTCTCATTTAGGTATACCAAAAGTAATTGATCTCAGCTTCCATTCTACAAGTCTTGAGGTTGCAAGCCTAAATCTACTTGTTCGGTGGTGTGGCTAATAGCTTCGATGTATTGACTATCAATTAAAAAAGTACCCTGAGTAAAACGTACCGCCCAATAATTTGCCGGACGGCGATCGCTTACTATCCCTTCTTCTCCTAGCGCCACAACCTCAGGAGGGCGCAACATGGGCATAGGATCGGCGGTTTTGAGGTAAGGCGGAAGGGTAATTACTCGGACTTTTTCGCCAATGACAAATTCTTTAGACATAATTTTAATAGTTTGCTAGGGCGGTAGGTTGCGACCAGCGATTTACAGCTTTACCAATTACGGCTAATTCCGACATCAAGCGGTCAAAGCGATCGGGTGTCAAAGATTGCGGCCCGTCAGACAGCGCTTTAGCGGGGTTGGGGTGAACTTCAATCATTAACGCATCCGTCCCCGCCGCGATCGCAGCAAGTGCCATAGCGGGGACATACTCGGCTCTACCTGTCCCGTGGCTGGGGTCGATGGCAATGGGTAAGTGGGTAAGACTTCGCAATACTGGAATTACTGATAAGTCTAAGGTATTACGGGCATACTGACGGTCAAAGGTGCGTATCCCCCGTTCGCAGAGAATAACGTTTTGATTGCCTGCCGCCATAATATACTCGGCAGCCATTAACCACTCCTCAATAGTTGCAGACATTCCCCGCTTCAAAAATACAGGTTTTGGTTGCGCCCCTACTTTTTTGAGTAAAGAAAAGTTTTGCATATTTCGAGCGCCGACTTGCACTATATCAGCGACGGCGGCAATTTTATCAAGATCGGCAGTATCCATTACTTCAGTAATAATACCTAATCCACTTGCCGATCGCGCGGCAGCGAGTAGTTTTAAAGCACTCTCACCGTGTCCCTGAAAGGCGTAGGGCGATGTTCTTGGTTTGTAGGCTCCACCTCGTAAAAACTGCGCCCCGGCGGCTTGGACGCGCTGGGCTGTCTCGATAATCATTGCTTCATTTTCTACCGAACAGGGCCCAGCGATCGTTACAATTGGGTGATTTTGCCCAAAATTTACTGCCCCGTTAGGAGTATTAACTATTACTTCGCTTGCTTGTCCGTGTCTAAATTCTAAGCTGGCGCGTTTAAATGGTTGTTCTACGCGCAAAACTTGCTCAATCCAAGGACTAACATCTTGAATTTGCAAGGGATCGAGACTAGCCGTTTCTCCTACTAAACCTAGGACTACTTTATGTTTGCCGACAATTTTTTCGGCGGTAAGTCCTCTACTACTTAGTTCTTCGCTAATGCGGGTAATTTCAACTTCTGGCGAACCAGCTTTCATGACTACAATCATGGAACATTCCTCGGTCGAAGGTAGTTATTTAATTTTAGAAATAGTTTTAGCAAAGGGGAGCAAACGCGAACTTGATTTGATTATTTCAAGTTGGCGATCGCCCTTAAAACCAGAATTGCTAGATGTTTTTCTGCCGTGTCGATTTCCAAGCTGTCAGCATTCGACCCCAATTTACAGCGAATTCTTGTATTCCTAACTTGCTCCCGGCGTTGTCTTCATCCCAGGAGGCGGAGAGAATACCATAGGTTAGTCCCAAGACGCTTAAACCTAAAAAACCCATACTCGTTAGTAGCACTAACACTCCTGGCGGCTTAATCCCGTAATTAATACCGACATAGCCACCAATTAAAGTCACCATGCCTAAAACTGTGGGTACGCCGCAAAATACTACCATCCGCCGCGCCATGCGATCGCTTACTACTTTGGGCAGCGCCATTTCTTCTTTAGTAAATGGCGGTTTAGGACTTACTGGGGCTTTTTGGGGCTTATAGTTACTTTTTAGTTTTTTGTTAGCCTCAGATTGGGAGGCTTTGGGCGTTTTTTTGGGTTCAAAAGGTAAAGATTTGCGATCATCGGGTTCGGTAGCCATAATAACTAATCCTTAACCGCGAATTCCCAATCGCGCAATCAAAGCTTGATACTTCTCGCGGTTTTGCTTCTGCACGTAAGATAGTAACCGCTTGCGTTGACCGATTATTTTTAACAATCCCCGGCGCGATGAGTGGTCTTGTTGATTGGCGCGTAAGTGTTCGCTAAGACGGGTAATCCGGTCAGTTAGCATGGCAATTTGAACTTCCGATGAGCCAGTATCAGTCTCGTGGACTTGATAGCCAGTGATTAATTCTTGTTTGCGCTGTTGTGTCAGTGCCATAAAAACTCTAATTATTTTGATAATGCAGCAATTTACTATGTTATCACAGCCTTATTAGCCTGCCAAATACTGCTACTTTTTCTTAAAGTAAGCTTCCATCACTTGAAGCACCATTGGCGCGCAAAGTTTGCCGCCACCGCCGCCGGAATGTTCCGCAAAGGCGACAACGACAATTTCCGGCTTACTACTAGGTGCGTAGCCACCAAACCAAGTATGAGATTTATTGCCAAAAGCTTCGGCAGTGCCACTTTTGCCCGAAGCTGGGGGAATATTGGGAGAATTTAACGCTTTTCCTGTGCCGCCATCGACTACTTGGCGCAATCCTTGACGTATTACTCGCACGGTGTCTGGTTTGAGGTTTAAAGACTTGCGCCAGGTTTTTGCAGTTTCGTTGTTTTTGAGTAAGTGGGGTTGGACTAGATAGCCGCCATTCGCAGGTACTGCAAACATTCGCGCTG
>JACCVJ010000597.1 GCA_013698215.1 Tatlockia sp.
ACCTGCTACAACGGCTCCAGTTGATGCGGCTTCGGCTTCACTATCTTTCAATAAACCGCCATCATATTTAGGAAAGGGTGCAGTTTGATCGGAGTTGTGACCTAAGAGAATAAATGGAGCTTGAGGAACGTACTGATTAGCTTGGCGAGTATAAATATAAATGCGATCGTCGATGCCGCCGGATACATAAAAGTTTTGGCTATCTGACGACCATGCTAAACCATTGTAAGTATTAGGAATATTAATTTGTTGCTGTTTAACTAAGCTGCCGCTACTAACATCGTAAACAAACACCCATTCGGCTTTGCGCGTTGTAATCGGTCGATTAGTCGATGGGTCTATGACACTACTCGGCTGACCTGTCACTGGGTCTAAAACTGGGTAAGTAATGTTTGCGCCAGTTGTTTCATTTCTAAAGTTTTGGTTGTAGCCGCTAGTTAAAACCAGTAAAGTTTTACCATCGGGACTGAGAGCCGTTGACACAGCTTCGGCAGCATCGGCGGTTCCATCCGATCGCAAACCCGTAGCTAAAGGAGCAAAAGTTGAGCCTGGAGCGGCGGCAGGTGTTATTACTTGTCCTGTAGGTAGTAAAGCCGAACCATTGGCTAAATTTCCTACGGGGTCAGTCGTACCAGCTTGAACTGATGGCAGCGCGATCGCACTTACAGCCGTTACTACTACTAAACTCAACAATCGTCTTTTGCTTTTACTATTTTTTAACATTAAAATGCCCCTAAACAACCACCGCAATCACTATATATAAGAAATTTCAGTTTGTTGGTTAAGAACTCTCTAAGAATAGGGTAAGGTTTTCTTTGTATTCAAGTCAAAAACTAATTAAACCTTTAAGTAACTTTTGATAGTTAAATTGAATACTTATCCATTACAAATACCAAAAAATCTTTATAAAGTCACAACTTTTTAGAGTTGCTTTTCTACTAATTAGCTGGTCTAGCTTTAAGCTAAACAGTAATTGAAATAGTTAGGCTGGCTCTCACTAAAATTTGCTGGTGACAAATAAGTTGGCGATCGCCTTTTACACAAGCGCTCAACAACGCTTAAAAAGAGTAAAGCAACTTTTGCAATTGTAAAAGTTGCCTGAGAATAGGGTTTTACAGCTACAGCCAATTCACAAACAAAAAGCTTACTGAGCAAATTAACTAATCTTACTCACGAAATTGCCGAGCGTCCTTGCTTACCTAGCTTAAAGAATACAAAATAGATTAAGCAGCCAATATAAAATATTAAACCCACCGTGCCTAGAAAGCCTAAAAATCCGGCTTGGCTATTAGGATGAAAATACTCTTTAAATAGCAGTGGTGGCTCTAAAAAGGCACGACAAAAGGGCGTAGAAACCGCTTCCTTTGAGATTGCACACTGTAAAAAAGGGAGTGTAGAAACTGCCCCAATTAAACAATAAATTGATACCGCCCACCGCCAAGCATTAAAACTCAATGTTAAAGCCCCAGTCGAACGATCAGCAATTTCTTCGTTGATATCTACCCAAAACCATAGGGATATTGGGATTAAAATTCGCGCCATTATTCCCGAAACAAAACCCACAGGAAAGGCGGCAATTAGTAAATAAACAGAAATTGTTAGTAAGCTAGACACGCGCCAGTAAATAGTTAATAAGCGCATTATAGCCTCGGCTTTTTGCGCCAATGCCCATAGTAGTAAGATTAACGGCAAAATTACTGTAAATATGACACCTAAACGATAGTCTGTCCAGATTAGAGAACGAAGCCAAGTTTCAGCAAGCATAAATTAAATTAAATTAGCGTGATAACAAAAAAGCAACGAAGTACACTCCTTAGCTTAGTGTCCTACGTTGCCAAAAATTTAAGTAGGTTTTGCTACTTTCTATGGTTATTCTTCGTATAGACGGCATTCATCAGCGCCGGGGTTGTCATCGCAGTATCGCTCTAAAGAAGTTTTGGGTTTTACTTGGCGCTTGTGGGCTGCTTCTGCTTGCAATTCTTCTACAACGTCCCAAGCTGCGGCGCATTCTCCCGATGTAGCGCCTTCAGTACCGCAGACGGTACGGGCTTGATCTCTTTCTTCTTCGATTTTTTGATTGATGTTGCTCATAAATTTTTTTGCAAATGTATT
>JACCVJ010000611.1 GCA_013698215.1 Tatlockia sp.
TAACGTTCTATCTTCTTCTTGGTTCAGAAATACTCTAAGACGTGCTGGCATTTTTATACCTATTTCTTACATTCACTGTCTTTATTTAATGTTACACATTTTGCTTATCTCACGCCCACCTACTTAAGCATTGCTAAACAATTATTTTATTCAACTAATTAACCACTTTATGCTGAATTATACTTTTGCAGAAATTGATCTAGAAATTAAGCTTCTGGGCTGATTTCTCAAAAAGTTGCAACTGTCGGTTTAAGCGGATATGAAAAAATGGCAAAAGTATAGACTGATGATTGTTCAGTCATACCGATTGAGAAGTGATTTTGCTTGAATGGTGGAGGCTATCATTGCCAGGAAAGAGTCTAAAGTTCCAGGCTTTTTGCGCTGTTTCCACCAAGTCATTTCGGTATACAGCACCTCAACCAATTTACGCTGTTGTTCAGTTTCAAGCTGGACAAATTGCAAAGCAATCCCGAACTTATCCTTCTTGACAAAAGAACGAACAATCTCCGCCTGTATGGAAAAGCCATACTCCAAAAATGTAACCTCGACGCTCGATGTATTGAGGGCGACATCTGGCGTAATCAACAAAATTCTAGCTCCACTTTCAGAAAGGTTTTGAGTATAACCCAAAAAAACTTGATCTTTGGCTGTAATCTTACAAGCTGTTCTTAAAGGGAAACGATCCATTGTCCGCCGACTTGGTTGGTCAATAGCCGATAGAATAGCTACTCCCATAAATAAAGCATTGTAGATAAGCCAGAATGTTAATACACCTGAACTTTCATTTAAAGTTAACCAAACTCCAAGTTGTACCCCAACAAGACGCGCTCCGATAATTAATCCCGACAACGCTAAAAGAATAATCAGTAGCAACGTATGATTGAAATTGTACTTCTTTCGATCTGCTTTGACCCCTTTACGAGTAGCCCGACTTGCTTTTGCAAAAGGATTGCGAATAATGAGACACAATCGTTTGAGTGCTGGAAAACAAAAGATTGTTTCGTATACTTCGTTCCAAAAGTAAGAAACTCGGTAATTTGATGCCCAACCATAAATTGCAATATGCAACAACCAAAATGGCATGAAGTAGTAGATAATTTCAGGCAGGGGTGCAATAAAAGGTGAAATTCCAAGGTAGGCACTGCACAAAGGTGCCAATAGAAAAACAGATCGCAATACTGATTGAAAGCAATAAAGAAGTTGCGAGATACTGTAGCTTTTTTGAATCCAGTTCAGTTTCGACCAAATCGGAATATCATCGCCACAAAAGTAAACCTGAAAATTTCCTTGTAACCAACGAAGTCGCTGATCGATAAAATCTGTATAGGTGCGAGTTGATTCTCCGGTACTAAGAACTTCATTGAGAAAAGCTAGCCGAAAACCCTGTGTCAACATTCGCAAAGATGTTTGAAAGTCCTCAACGCAGCATCGAGTATAATAACCTCCAACGGCATCAAGACAACTTCGTCGAACAACATAGGAACTGCCACAGCAAATCACACTATTACCTACATCTCGATTTGATTGCAGTAATCCATAGAAATGCTCTAAATCATTAGGTAGAAAATTTTCTAACCCTAAATTACGAGCATGATAGTCCGGATTGTAAAAGTATTGTGGAGTCTGAACAAGAGAAATTTCTGGATTTTGAAAAAAGCCAACTGTTCGAGTCAAAAAGTTTTTGAATGGCACAAAGTCTGCATCGATAGGTACAATCAATTCACCAGTAATATCCTTCAACGCGTTATTTAAGTTACCAGCCTTTGCATGAGTATTATCTCGGCGAGTGATGTATGCACATCCCAATTCCTCTGCCAGTGCTTTAATGTGAGGGCGGCGAGTATCATCCAAAATATAAATAGTTTTGTTGAGATACTCCATTGCCTGACAGCCGATAACAGTTCGGCGAACCATATAGTCTGGTTCGTTATAAGTAGGAACCAGTACATCAACTGAGGGAAGATATTGGGTGGAAAGAACAGCTTGAGAATATTGATTCGCCTCTGCACTTCGTAATTTAGAGGTTGACAAAATAGTTTGCAGTGTATATAGACAGCCAGAGAAAAAGGAAATTGCTTCTACAATATAAAATGTTAAAGAAAAAACTACACTAGCTGGATGGGAAAAATTTAAGGTGGCAACTGTTCGCCAAATAAAGTAACGTGTTGTCAGAAATAATAGGATTAATTTAATGACAAGTCGGCTACTATTTGTAGGTCGAATAAACCGGAGACAAATACAAATTAGAAGAACAGCAACAAGAGGAGACGATAATTCCCAATCAATGGATGGAATCTGTAATGCTGTTGGCAATGTTCGAGTGATGGTTGGATTGACTTCATAGGTGGGAAAAAGCGTCGGACCCGTGCTTGTCCAACTACTAATAAATATTGATGATACAAATCCGATGGCACTAATGATAAACAGTGTCAAAACCCAGGGGGAAATGACTTTTTGAGGCTTAGTTGTCATCACTGTTCTAACGGCAGGAAAAATTGAAACTTTCTTGAGAAAGCGGAGGCAAAAACCCCTTAAGAAGTGCATTATGATTGGGAGATAAGTATGATTGATTATCGGCAACCTGTGCGAATTAAAAGCCTGCTAAAATACTGGTAGATCGCACCTTGAATACTACCCGCCCTGTATAACCGATGTAACAAAGATTGCCATCGCGCATATTCTCTGATGAGGAAGAGCTAGCTTGCTTATCTAATGCAATATGAACTTGCGTATGTCGTGGTAAGTTTGCCATCATTGCAACAACAGTATCTTCTCCAGCAGATAATCGTCCGATCCCCGAACGGATTACCGAAATTTTTCCTGTCAGGGTAACGGATGACCCTGTACCATTGAGCTTAATCTCGGCTGGAGTTCCAACTTGAAGTAATTGCACCTTCTGCTCGTCCACCCAAGCATCAACCCATCGTTGATTACAGTCCGCAATTTGCCCTAGAGATTCTCCTTGCTGCACAAACTTGCCAGGTTGGGCAGTCAACCGCCACATTATTCCAGATTCCGGTGATTTGATTGTCGCAACCTGCTTGTGTTGTAAATCTTTCTTTGCCTGACCAAGCTCTGCTTTAATTCCTTGAATCGTTTTTTTCAAGGTTTGAATTCCTTGCTGGTCTTGAGCAATTTGCAATTGCAATTCTTCTAAACGAATGCTTGGGTCGTAGTTGCTCCTTGTTCTAGATAAGGATAAGCCATTACGAACAGCATCCTGGTTAATCTGTAAGCCTGCAAGTTTAGCTTGCAGGCTTTCTACTTCACTCTCACGCTGTTTTAGTTCAATCTTTGCTGTATCAAAGCTGGCTTTGGCGATCGCTCCTTCTGAATTTAAAAGCTTTGCTCGCTTATAGCTCAATTGTGCAAGTTGATAACGCGACTTTGCACCTTCAAGATCGGACAGCAATTGGTTTTGGCTTTGCTGATTCTCTGAGACTTCCAACCTCTTCTGGTTTACAGCATCTCGATTTACCATCTTCAAAAGTGACAGTTTACGGGCTAGACGTTCTTGAGCCTGTTTCAACTCTGCTTCTTGTTGAATCAGGCGACTAGAAATTTCTTGAGCTTGCAGTTGGCTAGCGCGTTGATTTTCTATAACAAATAACAATCCATCAGAGTTTATGTGCTGACCAGTTTTGACTTTAACTTTTGAAATGATACCTTCTTCTCGTGCCCGTATGTCCGTCAGCGTAGCGTTCATAACTGCATCAACACTATTTACAGTTGTTAGTTGGGCTTGAATGAAGCGCCAACACCAAATTAGCAGTGCAGTACTGATTACAATCATTACTACATTGGAGGTTACAGAGCGTACTGACTTTGGTTCACGGGAGACTTCTAAACCATGAATGGATAAAGGCTGATCGTTAGCGCTTTCAGTAGGTTGGGAGACTGGAGGACGTTTGATTATGTTTTTCTTCGTTGGTATAGTTAAATACTATACTGGAACGTGGCTTAATTTATCTACTTACTCACTCGTACAAAATTCACAACTGATTTAGGATTGCTATATATGGGCAAAATATGTGTCTAATAATTTAGACAGTTTCTCAATCCCGCTCCAGGGAGGGCTTTTTTGAGTCGAGCCAAAATTAGAGTTATTTTCGTTTTTTAAATGGTTTAATATTTTTTTAATAATTGGCAAGGCAAAGCAGCGATAATTTTTACCTTAAAATGTGAGCTGTTAATGGCTATACTCGGCAGTTGTCAGGCTAAAATACTAAATATAAATATTTATGTCTTGTAGAAATATTCTTGTAGAAATATAACCCACATTCCGCTGTTTGGAGAACGAGCGAAATAATTAGGAAAGTGGTCTTCTATTACTTGGGCTAATGATAGGGAAAGTGTTAAAACGGCAAAATCTTAATCAAGCAAGTTGGGGTTAGTTGAACTAAGCGACTCCCTCGCGGGAACCGCTCGTCTTCCGAACGCAGCATGAGACTTTCACCTCACTGCGCTCCTCAATGATTCAACCCTTGTCACGGGTACGTCTTGTGATTCAGACTTCCATCTGAAACTGTTTTCGTGTCATGGCAATGACGATGTAATGAACCTATCCCACTAAGGTCAAAAATGTGATAATCTAATTATCAGAGCGATTAAGTTACCGGAATATGGCGGGAAGATTTGAAGGATTGAGCGATTTAGAATGGAAGCTGTTTGAGGATGTGATGACAAAGGTTGGAGAAAAGCGGGAACGGGGAATGCCCATGCGCCTTTCCGTCATGTACTGAACACCTTAATGTATGTATTGATTACGGGTTGCCGTTGGTGTGATGTGCCGAAGGGAGGAATTTGGGCATCAAAAAGTTCAGCCCACAGGTGGGTCTTGCGTTGGCAAACGGATGGAACGTTAAAACTGTTGCAAGCACGGATATTAGGCATTGCCTCCGAAAGAGGATTAATTAACTGGAGTCATGGAGCCGTAGACGGCTCTTTTTCCCCCTGGAAAGGGATTT
>JACCVJ010000617.1 GCA_013698215.1 Tatlockia sp.
TGCCTACAGGTGGTGCTAGTAATGGGTTGTTGAAAACTTTGGTTAAAGAGCGCCCAGATATTACAGCTAAAGCTCTTGATTTAGATGCTAGGCTGTCGGCGGCGGAAATGGCGCAAATTGTGGTGCAAGAGTTGCTATTGCTGGGGGGACGAGTAGAAGTTGGCTATCCTCAAGGTGTGAGGACGGTTTTTCGTACAGTACCGCAGTCCATCGGAGCAACGGAAGCAGTTATTAGTCCTAGCGGCGAATGGGTAGTTTTGATTACAGGCGGTGCGAGAGGCATTACAGCCGAGATTGCGCGGGAATTGGTCGTACCGGGAATGAGATTAATATTGCTGGGAAAATCGCCGCTTCCGGAAGTGGAATCGGTGCTAACGGCAGGAAAGTGCGATCGCACTTTGTTACGTCAATTTTTTCTAAAGCAAGGATTGGCGCTAACTCCCGTCCAAATTGAACGCAAAATAGACGGAGTTTTGCGCGACTTCTCCATTGCTGACAATTTGCAGGAATTGAGTAAAGCAGGGGCTATGGTGGAGTATGTGGCGCTTGATGTCCGCGATGAACAAGTATTTGGCGCTTTTATCGATAACATCTGCGATCGTTACGGTCGCTTGGATGCGGTAATTCATGGAGCGGGAATTATTGAAGATAAGCTAATTGTTGATAAAACTCTTGCCTCTTTTGACGCAGTTTTTGACACTAAAGTTGACAGTACGTTTATTTTGAGTCGCCATCTAAAACCTGACTCTTTAAAATTATTAGTTTTATTTAGTTCGGTTGCTGGGCGTTATGGCAATCGCGGTCAAGCAGATTATGCCGCCGCTAATGAGGTGATGAATCGCTTTGCTTGGCAAATGCGGCAAAAATGGTCATCTACCCGCGTTGTAGCGATTAATTGGGGTCCTTGGGATAGTCCCGGTATGGCTAACGAGACGGTGAAACGTCAGTTTATTGAGCAGGGGGTAATCCCCATTGCTATAGCTGCGGGTCGTCAGTTTTTCGCCAATGAACTGCGTTATGGCTCCTTTACAGACGTAGAAGTTATTGCAGGAGATGCGCCTTGGGAGAGGGAAGAAGCCAAACAAGGACAATGGCTAACTTCTGACACAAAAAGTTTTGCCAATCTGCCTTTTATTTCTACTCCAGTGCAGTTACAGCCCAATAGTACCGTTACTTTAGAGCATACTTTTTCTTTAGCTAACGATCCTTACCTCCAAGATCATTGTTTAGATGGCAAACCAGTAGTTCCGGCGGCGGTGGCTTTGGAGTGGATAGCAGAGTTTGTCCAGTCGGCTTGGCCAGAGCTTGTAGTAGCCGAGATTCACGAACTTAGGGTTTTGCGCGGTTTGGTATTAGAAGCAAAGGGTATTCCGGTGCTGTTTTCGGCTCGTGCTTCTAGTCATGCAGATGCGGAGAGCTTAGAAATAAGTGTCGAAATTCTCGACCCCTTGTGCCGCATTCCTTACTATCGTGCGTCAGTGGTGATGAGGTCAGATTTTGAATCTGCGCCAACTAATCCTTTTTTACCGCTAACTTCTGGTAAAGCTCTAATTCCGGCTACTGTTTACGAGCAGTATTTATTTCACGGTGGGCGCTTTCAATTATTAACAGAAGTCGCGCGTTTAAACGAGCAAGGGGTTGATGCAGTGGTACAGAGTAGCCAGCCTCAGCAGTGGTTAACGTCGTCTAGTCAGTGGTTATTTGACCCTGGGGTAATTGATACCGCTCCCCAAATTGCGATCGCCTATTTGCGCGATCGGATTGATTCGACTCCCCTCCCTACCCGTTTTGGCAAGGTAACTCGCTATGGTATCACCCCAAATAAGGCTCTTAATCTAGCTTGGCGGGTTACTTCCTCTCCTAGTTCAGATAGTCCTCTCCTTGTCTATGATGCGGTTTTTTATGACGCACAAGGCAAGGTTTACTTGTGGCTTCAAAATGTTGAAAGCACTTGTAGTCCTGCTCTTAATCGATTAGCTAATAAATTATGACTTCTACTGATATTGCCATTATCGGAATGTCGGCTTTATTTCCTGGCGCTAAAAATTTGCAGGCTTATTGGCAAAATATCCTGAATAAATTTGATGCAGTGACTCAAGCTCCCGATAAGTGGGTAAATACTTACCTTGACGCTAATTCTCAGCAAAGCGATCGCATTTACACATCTAAAGGTGGCTTTCTCGGCGATTTGGCTCAGTTTGACCCAATAGAGTTTGGCATTATGCCTAATTCGGTGGATGGCGGCGATCCTGACCATTTTTTGGCGCTCAAAGTGTCTAAAGAGGCGCTCAAAGATTCGGGCTATTTAGAGCGTCCCTTTAATCGTCATAAGGCTGGAATAATTCTCGGTCGCGGTACTTATCTCAATCGTGGGTTTGGGACTTGTATGCAGCACGGATTAGTTGTAGACCAAACTCTCAAGTTATTACAGCAACTCAATCCTGAGCTAGACCCAGATACTTTAGCTCAAATTCGCCAAGAGCTTAAAGCTAGTATCCCCGCCTTTACCGCCGAAATGTCTCCGGGTTTGGTTCCCAACGTTGTTACCGGACGAATTGCCAATCGTTTAGACTTGATGGGCGCAAATTATTTAGTTGACGGGGCTTGTGCGTCTTCACTAATTGCGGTAGAACTAGCGATTAAGGAACTATTAAGCGATCGCTGTGACTTAATGTTGGCTGGTGGCGTACAAGCTTCTACACCGCCGCAAATCCACATGATTTTTTGTCAGCTTAATGCTTTGTCACGCTCTAATATTCGTCCTTTTGATATGGCGGCGGATGGGACGCTACTTAGTGAAGGTTTGGGGATGTTAGTTCTCAAACGTTTAGCTGATGCCGAAAGAGATGGCGATCGCATTTATGCTGTAATTAAGGGTATTGGTACTTCTAGCGATGGTAAGGGTTTGGGCTTGCTTGCTCCCCGTATTGAGGGACAATTACTCGCTCTTGAACGCGCCTATGAGCAAAGTAATATCAATCCTCATACTGTGACGCTAATTGAAGCTCACGGTACGGGTATGCCTTTGGGCGATAAAACTGAGATTGAGTCAATTACTCAGCATTTTGGACTGCGCCAAGGTGTTATTCCCCACAGAGCGCTAGGATCGGTCAAGTCTTTAATCGGTCACTGTATCCCGGCGGCGGGGGCGGCAAGTTTAATTAAAATCGCGCTGTCATTATACCATAAAGTATTGCCGCCGACTATATGCGATCGCCCAAATCCTGAATTAGGGATTGAAAAAAGTTCTTTTTACATCAACACCGTAGCGCGTCCCTGGATTAACGGCAATAAAGAAGTACCGCGCCGTGCGGGGGTAAATGCTTTTGGTTTTGGGGGAATTAACGCTCATGCAATTTTAGAGGAATATAATAGCGCGGAAATTACTTTACTAAATCAACAATGGACATCGGAGTTGTTGATATTTTCGGCTCAAAACAAGCAACTTTTGCTGACATTAATTGACAAAATTCAAAACTTACTAGCAACAAATTGGGTCTCTTTAGCGGAAATTGCTTACACTCTTGCTCAAAAAAGTAGCGATAAGCATCGTTTAGCCATCGTTGCCAAAGATATTCCTGACTTGCAAACCAAGCTTAAGTTGGCTAGAGAAAAGTTACTTGAAGTTAACCGGACGCAAATTCAAACCCGTAGCGGCGTTTATTACGCAGAAGCCAGCACTGATAAAGGAAAAGTTGCCTTTCTATTTCCTGGGGAAGGTTCGCAATATTCAAATATGTTAGCCGACCTGTGCTTATACTTTCCTAAAGTTAGAGCGTGGTTTGATTTTTTAGATGAAATTTTTGTAAGTACAAAAGAACATCCACCGAGTAGATTTATCTTTTCGCCACCTCTTGGCTTGACGGAGGAAGAAGAAAAACTAGCGATGCAACAGTTGTTTGCAGTCGATACGGCTACAGCAATGGTATTTACTGCAAGTATGGCAATGTATGAATTGCTAAAAGATTTTTCTATTCCCTGCGACTTCATGTTGGGTCATAGTACAGGCGAAAATACTGCTCTTGTTGCTTCTGGTATTGTCCGTTTTAGCGGCGATAAACCAATGGCAGATATTCAAAATATGCTAAAAATTTACCGCGACTTAGAGGCAAATAATAGCATTCCTACAGGTCAATTGCTCACGGTTGGGGCTTTAGATCGTAACACAATTGAGCAGCTAGTCGAGAGTCACGCAGGCTCATTGTTTATAGCTATGGATAACTGTCCAAATCAAGTAGTGTTGTTTGGTGATGGGGAAGCTATTGATAAAGTTACACATTTGATTAGAGAAGCTGGCGGTATTTGCAAGCTTTTACCTTTTGATCGTGCTTATCATACACCGTTATTTAAAAAAGTTGTAGCGGCTCTTGACCCTTACTACAATGGCTTAGATATTGGCGCTAGTCATACCAGTTTGTATAGCTGCGCGACAACCGAGGCTTTCCCCACCGAAGCAATTGCAATTCGTAATTTAGCAGCCCAGCAGTGGTCTTGTACAGTCAAATTCCGAGAGACGATTGAAAAGCTTTACCAGCAAGGAGTTAGAACTTTTATTGAAGTGGGTCCTAGTGGTAACTTAACGGCTTTTGTCGATGATACCCTGACAAAGCG
>JACCVJ010000625.1 GCA_013698215.1 Tatlockia sp.
GCGTGTTCTTGAGCGCAAGTAATGACCAAAGCAATGCCACTACTATGAGCTTCCATCATGATACTGACTGCTTGGGGCTGGGTGATGCTATTTACGGTTTCCATTAAGACTTTTACCACAAATTCCATGCTATTAAAGTCGTCGTTATGCAATAAAACGCGATACCGAGGCGCTATTTTACGGACAGTTGAAGGCTTTAGTATGGTTTCAACAGACACAGGTTTCTACTCTTTTGTTACTTAATTACAACTAAATAGTTGTCAAGCTGTGGCTCAACACTCATTAACTTATTTTATAGCGTATCAATGGCAATGGGCGATCGCACCGTAAATAAATGCAGAAAAATCTAGAATAAAGCAAGTGACCCAAGCCTGTCACTGCGAGGAAGAATTAAAGATGAACTCTAAGACTAATTTTCAACCGCTACAAATTGTTTGTTTAGAACATCTTGCTACTTGTTTGTATGCCGAAGTTATCCAAGTTGTAGAATCGCGTCAAGTATGCTGGGTGCGTCCTTTGCTTCTAGTCCAATACTCCACCGAGGAGCCATTAGTTATAGATTTGCGCTCAACAATCGACTTGCTTTGGTCTTTAGCTTCTTTTCGCCCTGCCCTAGATACAGAGATTTTACCCTTTTTAGCTAATATATTTACCTCTGCACCGCCGTCACAGTCAAGCGCTCATGCCCGCCAACAACTAAACTATTTTATACAGCAGCTTTGGCAAGCACAAAAGAACGAATCTCAAGATAATACACTGTCTTCCGTTGACCAGTCCTAAAAAAACCTCCAAATATTCCCCCCTTTTTGACCAATCTCAACAAGAATTTCCAGATATTTTCCCCCCTTGAAAAAGAGGGGATTTCTATTCTAAAACCACCTCTTACGAGTAACGAATCCCCGCATCTTTCATACGCTTAATCGCCTCGTGCATCCGCTCATCGGGTACAGTAAGGGCAATACGAAAAAAGCCCTCTCCTGACTCGCCGTAGCCATTACCAGGGGGGACAATAATTCCGCACTTATCCAATAACAAAGTTACAAAATCCGTAGAAGTATATCCTTGTGGAACTTTAGCCCATATATACAATGTTGCTTTAGGCGCTTCAATATCCCAGCCTAAACTCTGCAACCCTTGGACAATGATATCGCGCCGCTTTTGGTAAACTGACATCACCGCCTGCAATTCGTCTTCTGTAGTAGAGTAAGCTGCGATCGCGGCTTTTTGTACAGCCTTAAATACCCCAGAGTCTACATTTGTCTTTACTTGTCCTAATCCCTTAATCCCGTGACTAGAACCCACAACAAACCCCACTCGCCAGCCCGTCATATTATAGGATTTAGACAAGCTATGAAACTCAATTGCTATATCCTTCGCCCCAGGTACTTGTAAGACACTAGGCGGTTTGTAGCCATCGTAAGCCATCTCTGAATAGGCGTGATCGTGACATAGCAATATGTCGTATTTTTTGCAATAAGCTACTAACTGTTCAAAAAATTCTAGTGTAGCCAATCCCCCCGTCGGATTATTGGGGTAATTTATCCACAACAACTTAGCTTTACGGGCTATTTCTTCAGGAATTGCAGCTAAATCTGGTAAAAATTTGGCTTCTGGTAATAATGGCATCCGATAAAAATCGCCGCCAGCAAAAATTGTTGAAGTGCGATACACCGGATAACCAGGATCGGGAATTAATGTATAGTCTCCAGGTTCTACAAAAGCTAAAAATGTATTGTGAATTGCTTCTTTAGAACCAATAGAAGAAACAACTTCAGTAAGTGGGTTTAATCCTTCAACCCCAAACCGCCGTTCCATCCATTGTACTACCGCTTCTCTAAATTCTTTTGTTCCTTGGTATGGAGGATAGTTGTGCGTGCTAGAGTCATCAATTGCCTCGTGCATCGCTTGGACAATAGGAAATGGAGTAGGTTTGTCTGGATCTCCTACTCCCATATTAATAATATCTACTCCTTTGGCAACCATTTCGTCGCGTTTGCGGTCTATTTCAGCAAATAGATAGGGAGGTATTTTTTCTAAGCGTTTAGCGAACTGCATGGCGATTTAGTAACAAATTACTATAAAAAACTACGAGCTTTTGGTATAAATAAGCGTCAGTTTTGGCTTACTTTGTTTCTTCAAAGGCTGACGGGTTATAGCTGACGGCTACTAACCAGTGGAAGCACAATACCATAATTTACGCCTTGCTCGTGCAGCATTTTGGTTTCTGGGCGATCGCTTATACTAAGCCTCGTAGAACTAAAAGCTGTTCATACATCTGTCTTTAGGTATACTTACTTTGATTTTATATCGTGTACCTTTTGTCAATAACCTATTCACATTACTTTGCTTACTTGAATGGCTAAAACAAATTAGTACGGCTTGATTTTAGAGATGTAATTGAACATAAAATAGGTTGAGGAATTTTAAATAATCTGTTGGACTGCAATTAAAAAAATTTGTTTCTCTCAAAATTACCAGTTTTGCTGGAGTCGTAAAATCTAAAAATTAACTCTGCAAGTTGATTTTAGATAGGAGAAATAAAACCTAAGTTATTAAAGAACCATAATCAGTTGTGCTTTCTACAATTAGGAACTCTTTATCAAGTACCGGGTATCTCATGTAACAAAGAAAGCGTGCCAACTTACCTCTAAAGATAGATTCAACCGGAGAAGCTTAAGCCTTACAAGCTTCTAAAACTTAGAGTTTGCAAGTTTTTAATCATCTTCAGACACATTAAAGGAGTTTTGTATTATTATACACTTTTAACTTTTGTAACTACTGCTCAGCTGTAACAGGAAGTTTAAAGTAAAAACTCCACCGAGTGGTTGATACAAAAGTTGAATGCTTTTGCTGAAATAGAACCTATCCAATCAAGTAGTAACACCGATTAAATAAAGAATAATGTCAACAACAATCGCCTATCCAGAAATTACTGTTATTTGCCCTCATGGTGCTGTAAATGCGTCGAACGCCGGAGATTTTCAGCAAGAAATAGCCAAAGCAGTGTTGCAAGATAAAGGTTCTAGCGTATTAGTGAACTTAGAGCAAGTAGAATCATTAGATAGTGCGGGTTTGATGGCATTGGTTTCAAGTCTTAAGTTAGCTCAGTCTTTAGGTTCGCCTTTTAGCTTGTGTGGTGTATCGCCAGCTATTCGGATTATTTTTGAACTAACCCAGTTAGACAGAGTATTTGAAATATTTGAAAATACTATCGCCTTTAAAAAAGCTTATTCCTAAATTAACTAATGCTAAGGTAAAGCTAAATAGCTGAAATTAGCCAAAGTGGTTGCAGTTAAAGAATTATTAACCGATGGGATTCTCAAACCTGCTCGTTATTTAGGTAACGAGTTGGGATCAGTTCATAAAGATTGGGATCAAGCCGTAGTGCGTTGGGTGCTGACGTACCCAGAAGTGTACGAAGTTGGAGCGTCCAACCTTGGGCATATTATCTTATACAGCATTTTAAATGCTCAACCGCGTCAACTGTGCGATCGCGCTTATTTACCCGCGCCAGATTTATCAGCAAAGTTACGGGAAACTAGCACGCCTTTGTTTGCGGTAGAGTCCAAGGAATATCTAACTAAGTTTGATATTTTAGGTTTTAGTTTGAGCTACGAACTAGGCGCAACCAACATTCTAGAAATGTTGGATTTGGCGAAAATTCCCCTGACGTGGCAAGAAAGACAGCAAAGTTCTTATCCGTTAATCTTTGCAGGTGGACAAACCGCAACTTCAAACCCCGAACCCTACGCAGATTTTTTTGACTTTATTGCCTTGGGTGATGGGGAAGAATTATTACCAGAAATTGGCTTAGTTTTAGAGCAAGGTAAGTTAAGAAATTTAAGTAGAGTTGAGTTACTGCTTGAATTAGCACAAGTACCAGGCGTGTACGTGCCACAGTTTTATAAAATGGCTGAAGATGGCTCAGTGCATCCCCTCCGCCCCGATGTCCCCCAAAGAATTTTGCGGCGTGTAGCAACTCCTATGCCTGCTTATTCAATTGGTTTAGTACCTTATGTCGAAACGGTACACGATCGCTTGACAGTAGAAATTAGACGCGGTTGTACTCGCGGTTGTCGTTTCTGTCAGCCAGGAATGCTCACCCGCCCGGCACGAGATGTAGAACCGGAGCAAGTAATAGAAGCAATTGAAGAAGGAATGAGGGCTACGGGATATAACGAATTTTCATTGCTATCGCTCAGTTGCTCAGATTATTTAGCTTTACCCGCCGTTGGGGTAGAAATAAAAAATCGCCTCAAAGATGAAAATATATCCTTATCTTTACCCAGTCAAAGAGTAGACAGGTTTGATGAAAATATTGCCCACATTTTAGGCGGTACTAGGAAAGGTGGACTGACTTTTGCCCCCGAAGCTGGTACTCAAAGGCTGCGGGATGTTGTCAATAAAGGCTTAACTAACGAAGAATTGCTCCGGGGTGTAAAAACGGCTGTAGAGCAAGGCTGGGACAAAATTAAGCTATATTTTATGATCGGCTTACCTGGGGAAACTGATGAGGATGTATTAGGCATTGCGGAGACAGTGCGGTGGTTGCAGCGCGAATGTCGAAATATAGAAAGAAAAGAAGTAGCAGGGGATGATAAATCATCATCGCAGCGCCGCTCCGGGGGCGGTAGAAAGGCTTTAAGCATTAATTTGACAATTTCTAACTTTACACCTAAACCCCATACACCGTTTCAATGGCATTGCGTGACAGATGCGGAGTTTGAACATAAAAAATGGCTATTAAGGTGCGAATTCCGCTCAATCAGAAATTTGAAGGCAAATTTTACCGACGTGCGGATATCGGCGATGGAGGATTTTGTTGGTAGAGGCGATCGCCGTCTTGCACCTGTAATTCGTCGTGCTTGGGAATTGGGCGCAGGGATGGATTCATGGTTTGAAAGCGTAGATAAGGCTTTTGGGGCGTGGGAAAGAGCGATCGCCGAATCGGGTTTAGGATGGAAATATCGTCAAAAAGAAGAAGACGCGGCGACACCTCAAACCAATCTAGATCGGCGCTTACCTTGGGATCATATTAATACGGGAATTAGTAAAGAGTGGCTAAAAGCAGACTTAGGGAAAGCATTAGCCGCCGCTACTGTACCCGATTGTTCTTTTGATGAATGCTCCCATTGCGGCGTTTGTAGCGTAGATTTTGGTCACAATATAGTTACGGGCGTTCTACCTATTCCCGAATTTGCCGGGGATTTTGTCCCAAATACCGATAGATTGCAACGGGTGCGAGTGTGGTTTGGCAAGTTGGGGGATTTAGCTTTAATTAGTCACTTAGATTTGCTGCGCTTATTTGATCGCGTATTAAGACGAGCATCGCTACCAATTTCTTTTAGTGGTGGTTTTCACCCCAGCCCCCGCATGGCGATCGCTATGGCGTTACCATTGGGAGTAACTAGCAGTGGCGAAGTTATCGACTTTGAACTAACTCAAAGTGTCGATTTAGAGGAGTTTAAACAAAAAATCAGCCAACAGTTGCCAGCGAATTTACCAATTTATAAAATAGCCGAAGTCGATTTAAAAGCGCCATCTTCAGCAAAATTACTAACCCAAGCGGAGTATTTGCTAACAGTAACAAGTACAAACGCAAGTCAATGGCAGCAATGGATAGAAGCAATTAAAACTACTGATGCTATTTTGTTAGAACACACTACCAAATCTGGGAAACTTCAAACAATCAATTTGCGAAGTCGCTTACTGGATCTAGCTCTAGTTTCCACAACTCCCGACGTAATACGCTACACAGGGGTTTGTCAAAATGATGGTACGCAACTAAAACCAGAACACGTAATGTTTATGCTGGAGCAAGTAGCAAAGCAAGAATTTTCTTTACTGCACATCCACCGCGATCGCCTTTTAATAGAAAATTAAAGAAAAATATCCTTCGTGCTACTTTCTTAATTGATTTTTGCCCTGCTTAGGCTAAAATTGTATTTATAGCAATTTTTAGCGCTCAATTTTCTGCTGTAGCTCATTGGGAGCAATCGGGGCGGAAGCAAAAATAATTGCAGAACAGTTCCAACAACTCTTTTGCATAGAAGTTAAGGCGAACTGAAAATTCTCTGTTATTTGTTGCTTTTGAGTAGCTTGGCGATCGCTATTGAGTGCCGTTAACTTTTTTAAAGGTCTTGAAGATTGTATTGCTGACTCATAAAAGCCAGGATACTGCATAAAGATTAATTACAGATGCTCAATGCCCGTTGCTTACTATGGTAGGCAACTATTGTGCAATAAGCCTCCACTTCAAAGGTAGTTAGCACTGATATGCTATTTGCCTTTGAACTAAACCCCTAGTTAAATTCCAATTGCAATTATCAGCAGCATCAATATTCAGGCTTGTGAAAGCGAGAAACCAATCTTCACGGCTATGAAACATCGCTGCTAAATTTGAGGAAATTGAATGCCAAAACAAATTATTATAGCCGAACAGCACCACATAGCTGCGGTTTTTAGCGAAGATCAAATTCAAGAACTTGTAGTAGCTACTGGTCATCATCAAATTAGTGATGTTTATTTGGGAGTAGTAGAAAATGTATTGCCGGGGATAGATGCGGCTTTTGTCAATATTGGCGATTCGGAGCGCAATGGATTTATTCATGTTACCGATCTAGGGCCATTGCGGCTCAAGCGTACAGCAGGAGCCATCACAGAACTATTAGCTCCCCAGCAAAAAGTATTAGTTCAAGTAATGAAAGAGCCAACGGGTAATAAAGGCCCAAGGCTGACTGGAAATATTACTCTCCCCGGTCGCTATGTCGTATTAATGCCCTTTAATCGCGGTGTAAACCTTTCAAGGAGAATTAGAACCGAAAACGAACGCAACCGTTTAAGAGCTTTAGCAATCTTAATCAAACCGTCGGGAATGGGTATGTTAGTGCGTACCGAAGCGGAGGGAAAGCCAGAAGAAGCAATTATTGAAGACTTAGAAATATTGCTCAAGCAATGGGAGACAATCCAACAGGAAGCGCAATCGACACGAGCGCCAGCTTTACTAAAACGCGACGATGATTTTATTCAGCGCGTACTAAGGGATATGTATGGCGCAGATGTCAACCGGATTGTAGTAGATTCCAATCTAGGCTTAAAAAGAGTCAAGCAGGCTTTAGTTAATTGGAGTGGTGGGAGTGTTCCTCAAGGGTTGCTAATCGATCATCACCGCGATCGCACGTCTGTATTAGAATACTTCCGCATCACTGCCGCAATTAAAGAAGCCCTCAAGCCACGAGTAGACTTGCCTTCGGGGGGTTATGTGATTATTGAACCTACCGAAGCTTTGACGGTCGTTGATGTCAATTCTGGCTCGTTTACGCGATCGGCCACCGCTAGAGAAACCGTACTATGGACAAACTGCGAAGCGGCGACAGAAATAGCTAGACAACTGCGGATGCGGAATATAGCAGGAGTAATTATTGTTGATTTTATCGACATGGACTCCCAAAAAGACCAACTCCAAGTATTAGAACACTTTAATAAAGCGCTCAAAGCTGATAAAGCAAGACCCCAAATAGCCCAGTTATCGGAATTAGGTTTAGTCGAACTTACCCGCAAGCGCCAAGGACAAAACATCTACGAATTGTTTGGTAGTACCTGTCCTACCTGTGGCGGCTTAGGGCATATAGAACACCTACCAGGAGAAACCGACAATCGAGAAAAGGAAGTAGTTACAACTCCGATTAGAGAAAGAATATCTTTAGCTGAAGTTCCAGAGCGACTTCCTATGGTCATCCCGGCAACAAATAGGGAGTTTCGCACGCCTACACCGAAGCTACCAGAACCGAGAGAAACTTATCTAGATACCGCCGAAGCCTTCACTAGCACCGATCGCACTCCCGTAGTTAATATTAGCGATCGTTCTAGCTACCAAGAAGATGATGAAAACGATCGCCGTACTCACCGCCGTCGCAATAGTCGGATTGAAGCAGAGGAAGCCCAAGAAAATAGTTTAAATTTGGTTAACGATATCGAACCAGAAATAGACCTTGAGGAGCAAGAAGAAGCTCAAAGCGACCCTGAAACCACGTCTATTACAAGTAAAGTTAGTTGGATTGAAAGAGCCGAGCGCACTAAGCCAATAAAACCGGAGCCAATTAAACCTATCGTCACACCGCCGGAAATTGTGACTGTAGAAATGACTTCAGAACAGCAAGATGTGTATGCGCTAATGGGAGTGTCGCCCTTAGTGCTATTAAATCGCCAAGTCAAAAACGCCAAAAGTGCG
>JACCVJ010000643.1 GCA_013698215.1 Tatlockia sp.
ATTGCTCCAAAGGAGGAGCAGAAATTTTGCCCGACAAAAATTGCTGCCAATATTGCTGTTGGAGATAATCTAGCAGCCACAATTGCACTTCTAGCTCTAATAAGCCTACTTGACGAGCGAGTTCTAACGCATTGCGGAGCGACGATTTGGGCAATTGCTCTAAAGATTGGATTAGCTCTGGAGCAATTGCTTGGCAAATTTCAACCGCAGCCATTGCATTTCCAGGGCTACTTTGACAGGTTGCTAAAATGGCGGGATGTGCTGACAAAATTGCTTCCTGTCCGCGCTGGCGCAATACTTGGCATAGGGCTTCAAGATTGAGGCGATAAAAAGGAATTTTTTGACAGCGCGATACTAATGTAGGCAATAAAGATTCGGCGTTAGGGGCAATTAAAATTAGGGTGGCTTGTCCTGGTTCTTCGAGGGTTTTTAGTAAAGCATTGGCGGCAGATTCGGCCATAGTTTCGGCTTTTTCAATCACTACCACCGAACGAGGCGCGATCGCACTACGGCGGCTGAGAAATTGGGCAATTTCCCGAATTTGCTCGGTACGAATGATTGGCGGGGCTTTGCGTTTGAGCTTGTTTTCGGCGGCTTCGGCGGCGCTGTAACGCTGTCCTTGGTAAAGATAGGTTGGTTGAACCCAAAGTACATCGGGGTGAGTGCCTTGGCGCAAGCGGGTTTGAATGGGGGGTTGTTCGACGGTGGGCAAGTGCTGGCAAAATAATTGTTCAATAAAACATCGCGCTGCTAAACTCCGCCCGATTCCATCTACTCCAGCAAATAAGTAAGCGGGGGCAATTCGATTTTGGGTAACAGCTTGGTTGAGTAATTCAACAGCCTGGGTTTGTCCGATTAAGGGTGCAAAAAAATTCATTGGCTAAGGTGTTGCTGTAAAATTGCTCTAATTTGCTCTTGTACAGATTGCTCATCTAAACTAGCATCCACTCGCTTGATGCGGTGCGGAAAAGCTTGCGCCAACTGATTGTAGCCTTCTTGGACTCTTTGATGGAAGCCTAAATCTGCTTGCTCAATGCGATCGCACTTTCCTCTAAGTCTGGTTCTCTTCAAACTTACTTCTACAGCAACATCAAGCCAAATAGTCAAGTGACTTTCTAACCCATTGGTGGCAAAAAAATTAAGCCCGTCGATAATAGAGCCAGGTATTCCCCTACCGTAACCTTGATAGGCAATAGTTGAATCGGTGTAGCGATCGCATAAAATGATTGTGTCTGTTGCTAGAGATGGCAGCAGCACTTCTTGGACGTGTTGGGCGCGATCGGCGGCGTATAATAATAATTCGGCGGCAGGGTAAATGGGCATCTTGTTTTTTAAAGAGAGCAACAACTGACGCAAGCCTAATCCTAGTTCTGTATCGCCTGGTTCGCGGGTTTTAACTATTTTGCGATCGCTAAGTGTAGCTTGTAGCCACAAATAGGACTTCTCCAATTGGGTAGTTTTTCCAGAACCTTCAACTCCCTCAAACACAATTAATTTACCAGCCATGACGCAAAGGTTTTGATTAAATTTTTATTTTCTGCAACGCCCAAACTAATCTTCTTTAAAAACCTTAAATTGCTGCTCGTCAATCCTCCCAGCTTCGTAGAGTGTTTTTGTAATTTCCGAAATAGTTAACACAGAATGAGCGCAATAACCACTAGCTTTTAATTTATCTTTAACGCCTTGCTGGTGATCCATAAACACGACAATATCTTTAACTTTTAGTCCCGCAGATTCTAGTTTTTGAGCGCCTTCAATGGCACTTTTGCCACTAATTAAAATATCATCAACGACTACCACCGTTTCACCCACACAAAAATTGCCTTCAATAATTTTTCGAGTTCCGTGAGCTTTGACTTCTTTGCGAGGAAAAATCATTGGGTAACTTAGACGCATCGATAATCCTGTAGCTGTAGGCAAAGATCCGTAAGGAATTCCGGCAATGCGATCGAAATGCAAAGTTTTTAATATATCAGCGTAAGCTGTCAAAATTAGCGAGAAAACTTGCGGATTAGAAATAATTTTTCGCAAATCTACGTAGTAAGGAAAAGTTGCCCCAGATGCTTGGACAAAATCACCAAACATAATGCAACCAAGATCGTAAAGCTGTAAAATTAAATCAAAATAACGGTGTTGATTTAATAAACAAACATCGGGCAACCAAATAGCACAACTAGAAGCTTTAGAAATAACTTGTTCTCTAATTTGGTTAACTTCTAAACGTAAGGAATTAATCTCCGCAAATTGGTTATTTGCCAAGTTATCTTGAGGTACGGGAATTAGTAAACCATCACCATTACTATTTAAACCCGCCGTTAAAATATTGTTTAAATTGCCACCACTAGCCCAAATACTCCGCGCTAGTATAACTCGTTCTGGTGCTAAGTCTCGAATTCTAGCTAAAACCTCTGGTGAAGTTGTCCCCACCTCTAAACAAACTTGTTCTAAAGTTCCCCAAGTTTGAGCGGCTTTAACTACCTGCAAGTACAAAGGAGCATCGTTGTTAGGATACTGCTGCAAAGCTCTAGCGCCCAGGTTAGAAGTACAGGCTAAAATAAATACGGCTTTACCTGGATAAACTAAAAACGGCGCGATGTGGTCTTGTCCAACGTAAGGACTAAGGGTAATGGCATCTACTCCCCACTGATTAAATACCGTCCGAGCAAAAACACTGCTGGTATTGAGGTCGCTATGTTTGGCATCTAGAATCACTGGAATGTGACTGGGGATAGCCTTTAAAGTGCTTTCGAGTAATTCTATCCCGCCCACGCCCAAAGCCTCGTAAAAGCCCAAGGTGGGCTTGTAAGCACAAACCAAATCGGCAGTTTGGGCGATAATTAGTTGCAAAGAATCAGACAAATTGGCAATAATATCGCGATCGCCGCTTTCAGGCATCATTTCTAAGTTAGGATCGAGTCCTACAAATAGCAAACTTTGATTTAGGGCGATCGCAGCATTTAACTTATCAAAAAAATTCATGAGCTAATTGGCGATAAGGAAAACTGTAAATAGAAATTTTTAGCCTGTCTTTGCTGATCCAAGGTACAGACTTACAACTGAAGCTACCGCTAAGGAGTTTGACGCAATCACTCAGAAATTGATGAAGTATCAGCATTTTGAGTTTTTACTGAGGTAGAAACTATTTCCTGCTCATCCTCCACAAACCAATTATTTAATAAAGATTGCAGCTTCATCCTTTCAATGTAGGGCCAGCCTCCTTGGGATTCAATATCTTTGAGCAAAGTATGGAATCCATGACGGCTATCAGGTAAAGACTCTTGAAAAAATCCTTCTCGGATCTCTCTATGTAAAGCTTCTAGGCATCGTAGCAACGCTAAGAGCGCCAAGCTATCATTTTGATAGCGTTGGGCTAAAGTTTGTACCTCTATACCAATGGCTGTTAATTTTGCCTCAGTGTCCGTACTTTTATTCATCAAAATTCCTAGCTTGCTCCCCCATTAAATATTTTTGCATTCCCATAAAATTTATTACTTTGAGTCTCAAAGCCACAGATTATCCGAATGCTCCCCAAAGTAAACGTAACATCCCCGTGTAAAATTCTGTATTGGGGTCTGAAATAAATCATGCTGCAAACCATCACTCTTGAGCTAAATTAATGTAGTTCAAGAGCTTGTAAAAGCGGTAGTTGCGGGAGATGTAGTCTAAACCACTACCTAGTCGTACTTAAAGTGCGATCGCACTTTAAGCGCAACTATAGCTAAAGGAGCGTCTTACTACTACTAAAGTAGAAAACGCACCTTGCTAACGACGCATCCGATATTAGCCCAATTTCATTCGTATTAGGCTATCCGGTTAAATATGGAGTTACATAAAACATTGAGGTCAACCATGAGGTATCGCGCTTTAATTATTTCCTTCTTAGCAGTCTTTTTGGGGTTAATAACTGCTTGTAGTGATGCCACTATGGCATCAGAAAGCCGAGATGTACTTACCTATGACCAAATTAGAGGTACAGGTCTTGCTAATAAATGCCCGCAAATGGCAGAGACTACTCGCGGTTCGATTGCCCTCGATCCAAATCAGTCTTATAAACTTATGGAACTGTGCTTAGAACCCACAACTTTCTTTGTTAAAGAAGAACCTGTCAACAAACGTCAAAAAGCCGAATTTATTGCCGGAAAATTGTTGACCCGCTATACTTCGACCCTTGACCAAGTAGAGGGCAAACTAAAATTAAATGACGATCGCAGTTTGACTTTTGTAGAAGAAGATGGGCTTGACTTCCAAGCAATCACCGTTCAACTACCTGGTGGCGAACGAGTACCGTTTTTGTTTACCATCAAAGACTTAGTTGCTCAGTCTCAGCCCGGTTTAACTAGCATCAACACATCTACAGATTTTGAAGGCAAGTTTAAGGTTCCTTCCTACCGAGGTTCGGCGTTTCTTGATCCTAAAGGTCGCGGTGTAACCGCAGGTTACGACAATGCCGTAGCTTTACCTTCTAATGCCGATGACGAAGAACTTACTCGTGCCAATATGAAGCAAGCTGAAGTTGGTGAAGGTACTATTTCTTTGCGAGTTGCTAAAGTAGACAACAATTCTGGAGAAATTGCTGGAACTTTTGAAAGCGAACAGCCTTCAGATACCGATTTGGGAGCCGCCGAAGCTAAAGAAGTCAAAATTCGCGGTTTATTTTTCGCTCGGATTGATGCTTCTGCGCTCTAAAACCTAAGCCCCCAAAGCGATCGCACGATTGTTTACAGGGGAGATGAGTTAAAATCAATCATCTACTCTACAAAAAAAGGGCTTAATGCTCTTTTTTTTTGGGAATATTTTATTTTAGAGTCAGCTAAAAATTGCGATCGCGTAGTTTAACTTAGCAATTCTCCGGAAATTAGCGCAACTTTAGCCAAACTTCAGTGTAATTTCGGTAGCAAAACTTGCCATAAAATTAATACTCTTAGTGTTAGAGATGCAGCCCTGATATTTCAGTTAATTAGAAATGCTCAAACCCTTACCCCTACTGCGTTTTAATTTAATTTTTATACATACTCCTGTAGATTTCCTGTCCGCTCAGTTCAATATTAACAATCTCAAAACTTACGTAGCAGAGAAAAAGTATGGTGTTAGCCTTTACCAGAAGCAATAGTAAAGTCAAGCAAGAGAGCGCAACTCTGCTAAGAGAATATCAGCAGTCGCCATCGGCTAGTATCCGCAATGAAATTGTCACTCTTAACTATGGGCTAGTAAGAAAAGAAGCCTATTACTGGACTAATCAGTGTACAGAAAGTTATGACGACTTGCTGCAAGTCGGCTGTTTAGGTTTAATGCGCGCCATCGAAAAATTTGAATTATCAAAAGGAATGGCTTTTAGTTCCTTTGCCATACCCTATATTCGCGGTGAAATTCAACATTATCTGCGCGACAAGGGCGTTATGGTTAGAATTCCTCGACGCTGGTTAGCATTACAACAGCAAGCTGTAGGCATTACCCGCCAACTCCAACAAAAGCACAACCGCCAACCTACAGATATTGAAGTTGCTACCGCTTTAGACATTACTATTGCCGAATGGCAAGAAGTCAAACTTGCTTGGGTTAACCGCTCGCCTCTAAGCTTAGATACCCCAGCCCAAGATAGCGATGAAGAATCCGCCTTGTTGGGGGATATGGTTCCCGACGCACAATACACCAGTTTTCAACTAGCGCAAGAAGACCAAATTCGTTTGCAAGAAGCTTTGGTTCAATTAGAACAAAAAACTCACGAAATTTTAAAATTTGTGTTTTTGTATGACTTAACGCAAAAAGAAGTAGCTGAACAGTTAGGTATTAGTGTTATTACTGTATCTCGTCGAGTCAAGCAAGGATTAGCCTCTTTGAAAAAGCTGATGCTTGCACCAGAAGACTAGCGCTTTAAAAGTCTTACCCAAAAAGGCATTACTATCGACTAAGATTGATATTCTAGTTTTACTTACTAATAATGCAAATAATTCATCGTAATATTCGCAAAACTAGCTTTGATGAATTTTAAATTATTCAGATAAATAAATAGTTATTGACTTTTGCTCCGTAATTTTACGTAGCAGAGTTTTTTTACTTATAACTTTGCTAAAACTAGCAAAATCTGCTTTATTAATTAAAGTTTAGACACTTGCAATTAAATTACAGAGCCAAGGACAAAATTAAGTTTTAGTTTACAATAATTGTGCTAGATGCAATACTCCTATTGCTTGTTTAAGAAATGAAAAAGTACCTGTTTTAACCTAAAAACAGTTGTTTATCTGGTTATTTATTAAAACTCTTTAGTGAAATTATGCGCCGAATCACAACCACAGCATTTTTAGGAATGCTTGCTATAACAATAACCGGGTGTCCATCATCTGATACCCAACAAAGTATTAATCCTACTTCATCGCCCTCTATTGCACCCGTAGTAGTTCAAACACCGCCCCCAGCAAAACCGCCCCTAGTGGCTGTAAACCCAAGCAGTGCT
>JACCVJ010000648.1 GCA_013698215.1 Tatlockia sp.
ATCGTTTATTTCTTAAAAACTTAGCGTTACAAATTACCGCCGTAGCTGCGAAAAATGACGTTAAAAAAATTCAATGGTCTTTATCTTTCCCTTCTGCTTTTGCTAAAAATGATAAAAATAGATATGCCAAAACTTGGCAAGATATAACTAAAGAAATTCAAGCTAAAACCGGAATTGAGCAAAGCTGTCCAGATGCAAATAATATTAGTTTTTATCGGACTGAAAGTTTAGCTGTTGCTCAGTATTTTGCTGACAAAGAAGGATTTAACTTAGTTAATAGCACCTGTATAAATATGGGTGGCGGAAGTTCAGATATTTCGATTTGGGAAGAAAATAATCTTGTTCATCAATGCTCAGTTCAATTAGCCGGAAAAGATTTGTTCTCTCAATTTTTAGAGCTAAACCCTAAATTTCTCAAACGCCACTTTGATGTTGATATATCTCAATGGCAAAACTTAAGAGGGGCAAAGTTTTCCGCTAAGTTAGATGTTTTGTTGCATCAAAAAGGCGACTATTGGCTCAATCATCAGCGAGATTTGGTTGCACAAGATAAAGAGTTCCAAGAACTCATCCAACTAACAGCAATAGGAACAGCAGGATTATATTATTATGTGGGGATACTCCTGCGAGTTTTGCATACAGAAGGGAAGTATAACAAAAATAAAATTACTCCGGTTTATTTAGGCTGAAATGGCTCTCGTTTCTTGCACTGGTTAGCAGAAGGAGGACAATTTAATCGCAACTCTGAAGCTAACGAGCTATTTAGTAAGATTATGAGTTTAGCGTCAAAGTTTGATGATACCCATGAAGATACTTTGTTAAGTTCTGCGCCCAAAGATGAAGTAGCTTGTGGATTAGTATTGAGTGATAGTAAGCTTACAGGATTAACAAGAAAAGACGATTTGGTTTTAATTGCTGGCGAAGTATGTAGTATTAATGGCGAACCTATAGACTGGAATTCTCGTTTGAAGATTAGCAATAATGAAATTGATAGCTTTTCTGTAGAAGATAAAATTGCGAACTTCACTATACCAGAGGAATTAACGCAGTTACCCAAGTTTCTCTACGCTTTTCATGCTGCTTTACGAGTGCTGCAAATTGAAGGAATTAAACCCTTAGAAGGCTACAAAGTCTTAAGAGAATACTCGGTAGAACAAGATAGGTTAGACAATCAAAAGTTGTGGAGCGATACTAGCAAAGAACTAACTGCATCTTTGCTCAAAATACGGGGTAATACAGATGATATTCGCATCGAACCACCCTTTATTTTGGCATTAAAAGCATTATTAACTGTATTAGGTAAACGGTGGGCTGAAAAATGGAAAAACAGAGGTTAATTAAATATTATTGTGCTTTATTTGTAGTGTTAATTGTATTAACTGGCTCTAATCATGCTGTGGCTGAAACTTCATCTTCAAGTCCTAGCCCTACCGTTAAAGTATCTGTAACTGCATCTCCTACATCGTCAAGCAGTGCTAATTAGGATAAAAGTTCTCGTGATAAGGAGTCTCCGTTTCCTCTAATACTTTCTATACTTGCATTAGTAGCTAGTGGAGGTGCGATCGCATTATCAATTCTTAAAAAGAAAGATATTGAATCTACTAAAGTTTTAATAAAAAAATATGATACTAAACTTATAGAGCTTGAGAATAGATACACTAAATTGTCAACTTCTCAGCTGGATTTACAATCTAATCAACCAAACAAAACAATTGGTCATAACTCCACAAATTCTAATGCTGAAACTGATTTAACAACAAGCAATAAAGATATTTCGTCAAGAATGTTGGAAACAAGTATTGATAGTCTTACCTCACGGATAATCAAGCTTGAAAATAACTTAAAAATTATTAGAAATAATGAGCAATCTGTTGAGAATTCTCAAAACTATTCTTATAACCAATCTTACAATTTAGCTCCTGGTTTTAATTCTTTTAATCAACCTGCTAATCTATCCCAATCTGAGGTTATGCAACCTTTAGAAAACTTAGCCTATATTGAATTAGTAAATACTTATAACACTAATCCAAAACTGTTAGAACAAACAGCAATTAAAGTATCTGAGCCTACAGACAGTATTAATAGACGACACTCTGATAGTAGTCAAAAAATAGTTTTAGAAAAAGCAACTAATTCTAATTATTGGATTATACGTGATGAGTTAGGTGTAGATTGCTGGCTATTACCAAAAAGTAAGCTAAGAATCGATCAATTTAGATACGAAACTACTAAAGCGTTATTTGAATGTCATGGCTACTACCCAGAATACTCTACCTTTAAGCTAGTAAAACCTGCTAAAGTAATTCCTCTTTCTGCTGACGAGCAAACATGGCAACTTGAAGAACCAGGTATACTTGAGTTTTCTGTAGAAGCTTAAAACCGTTA
>JACCVJ010000681.1 GCA_013698215.1 Tatlockia sp.
ATATTTATTTTCTTAATTTTGAGCTTACTAGCTTCTGAAATTCAAGAATTGATAGCTACCCTTCTACAATGGAGGGCTATACACTTAAAACGCTCTATTGAAATTCTTTTAACTGGTGGTGAACCTACGCTAAATGATGAAGATACAAAAAAAGTAAAGAAAATAGTAGATGAACTTTACGATAATCCTTTGATTAAAAATATTAATCAAGAAGCAAAAATAGGAGTAGAGGCTTGGGTTCGTAAGCTTACTACAAGATTTGCTGATTTGGGAAAAGCAGAACAAAACAGAAACGGAAAAATAAAACACAAAAAGCGTACTTCTGCACCTTCTTACATTCCAGCAGAAACTTTTGCAACAACCTTACTTGTCAAGTTAGGAATTCCTGATTTAGTTCAGCAGTTGAGTTGGTACAACTTAAGAAAAATTATTAATAATGAACTTGTTTTAGAAATAAAGCAGATTGTCAAGAAAAGTGAAGAATCTGTACCTTTAAAGCTGAACGACAAAATTCAACTATTACAACAAAAGCTAGAACGAATCATTGATAACTTTAGAAGTAAGAAAACTACCTTAAATAACTGCCTTGCTCAAGTTAGTAGTGCAATTGACGTATATATCAAAGATTCTAAAACGTGCTTTGTAGACGATACTCAAAAAGATGAGTTTAGCAATTCAATTGAATCTCTAAAAGCAGATATTTTGGGGGTAGATGACAATTACAAAGAATTAATACATCGTCTACAACCAACTTTAACTCAAGTTGTTGAATTACTGAATGAAGATAGTAAAATTTCCAGAGCATTTTTTGATGAAATAAGAGAGGTAATCAAAGATGAAAATAGTCCGAGTCATAAGGCTTATAACGACCTTAAAACAGAACTTGAAACATTAATTAATGGATTGCCAGTTAATGTTAGAAGAAGTCTTGCGGCTCTCGCTGTACGTACTCAAATTAAGACTAATAATGTAGAGCAAGAACTTAATCAATTTAAGAAAGAAGTTGAAGTTTGGTTTGATCGTTCAATGGATCGTGCTAGTGGTGTTTATAAGCGCAATGCTAAAGGCGTATCCTTGTTGATTGGTTTTATTGTTGCCGCGATCGCTAATGCTGATACGTTTCATATAGTTAGCCGATTATCGAGTGATGATGCCCTGCAAAAAGCAATTGTTGATAGTGCAAGTCATGCAGTTATAGCACCGGCTGGTATAAAAGAGATGAAAACTGCAGTTAACGCAGCCTTAACTGATATCTCCTTACCTATTGGCTGGACTAATCCTAATCTATCTAAACAAAGTGATTACAATCCTCTCGTTAAAAATCAGTTTATACCTACAATGGCTTTTGATAAAAATCAGTTTATACCTACAGTGTGTTTTATCCTCAAAAGACTTCCCGGTTGGCTTTTAAGCGCCTTGGCTATAACTATGGGAGCGCCCTTTTGGTTCGAGCTACTAAGTAAATTTATCAATGTTCGTAATACAGGCAAAAGACCTGCATCACCTGTCGATACTCAAGCTGGTTCTGGAGATCGGGCTTCGCCCCCTCAAATTTGAGTACCGAACTCTTCAATTGCTATTAAAGTAATCTACTGAAAAAATTAAGTGCTTACGCGGTTCACGAATAACCTTTTTCCTCCTGGTGGTAAGTATCACCCCCAGTGGTTGCACTCCAGAAAAAGCGCGATCGCTCCGAATTGCCGCCGTCCAATTTAAAGCTGAATTAATCGCCGCTATCAAGGCAATTGAAGAAATGCACTAGAGGGAACTAGCAACACTGTCTCTATCTCAAATTGAACTGCGAAATAACGCATTAATACTATCTTGGCATCCAAAAATAAAATCGTTTTGCCTCCGTGCGAAGTCTCTTACAAACCCTACCTACCAACGATAATTACCCACAAGCTAGAGCCTAAAAGGATAGTAGCAAGATGTTGGGGCAAAAGACTTCGCAATGGTTGACGAGCAATTTTTTGAGTTAATAAAATTGTCAATAAAATTGAACTAATTAGCGTTACTCCTTGCAAAAATGCTGTAACGGCTGGATGCGCTACTAACACGGGCATTGATGAACTGCTGTAACCAAAAGTTGCTAAAGTTACTGGTATTATCCGCCCCGCTTCTCCTAATCCTAAACGCAGATAGTGAGCTAAGTTTGCTCCTAATACTAAAGGTAAATAACCGTAAGCGAGTTCTACAAAACTTCGTGGTTTGGTATTTTGTAGCCTGTAAATTAATTGCATTAAAACGTAAGCAGCTATAGGAATAATGACCGGAATTATTAAAGCTAGTATAGATGCGACAAAATGAGGGAGAAACGGCTTTAAGTCTATATTCTCCAAACCCATTGTCTGAATTTCCGGTAAACGATGCAGAAATACACCGCTTAGTAGCAAGAATAATAAAGCAACTTCGTAGAAATGGGGAGTGT
>JACCVJ010000688.1 GCA_013698215.1 Tatlockia sp.
ATTTTGGGCTGCATCCGCGAGAAATTGACCAGCATTTTTCTTACTCATTTTATTGTTCCTTGTTGAAAGGTTTTACTCATAAACATCGTTGCCAAGCTTAGAGTACCCAAAATGATTTAGTAAAATCACATCTAGATAGATTTTTTGCACTAATTTTTACCTTAAATTTATCTAAAAAGTAATTTTACTGGTGTCTTGAGCTAAATGTTGATTTCAATTGAGCAGCTATTAAGTTTTTGGCTAGTCAAGTATCCAGGAGAAAGTGCAGCGTTAGGTGCAGCAAGTCTGTGGGCGTTGTCATCGGTGGTTTATGGGAGCTTGGGGAGGGAGATTTCGCCGATTTACCTAAACTTACTTAAAGGAGCGCTCGCAATTACTTTATTGGGTTTAACTTTATTAGTACGTGGGGAGTTATTTCCTGCCATGACGACGACAAACTTAGGTCTACTATTATTAAGTGGTGCGATCGGTATTGGTTTAGGAGATACGGCATTTTTTGCCGCTCTAAATTGCTTGGGAGCGCGTCGCGCTTTACTAATGGAAACTTTAGCACCGCCCATTACAGCAGTTTTGGCACTAATTTTTTTGCAAGAACGTTTGTTAGCTAGTGTTTGGGGTGGTATTTTATTAACGGTAGTGGGAGTTGCTTGGGTTGTAACAGAGCGCGTACCTTTAACCGCAAATCATCCGGTAAATCTGCGTAAAGGAATTATTTGGGGAATAATTGCGGCAATTTGTTTAGCAATTGGGGGGATTTTAGCGCGTGCAGCCCTTGTTAATACCAGTATTTCTCCTTTATGGGCGGCGTTACTGCGAATAAGTGCGGGAGTTGTTAGTTTGTTACCGCTTTTACGCATCGAGAAAAGCTACTTTGTTTGCAAGCCAACTTTACGAGTTGTAGTGGGGATTAGTTTAGCTGCTTTTATGGGAACTTACCTAGGAATTTGGTTGCAACAAACAGCCATCAAATTTACGGAAGTAGGAATTGCTTTAACTTTAACTAATACCGCACCTTTATTTATATTGCCGATTTCCGCCTTTAGCCGCGAAAAGCCAAGCATTCGAGCGATTTTAGGGGCAGCGATTGCTATATTTGGCATTGCAATCATATTTTATTCTTAGGTGCGTGAAGATATAGGTTGAAAGCGCGTTAAATGAGATATAAAAATTGAAAGTTAGAGAAGACCAAAATTGGACAGGAATAATTGGGGGAGCGATCGCAGCTATACTGCTTTTAGTTGCTCTGAATGCTTTTGTAATTATTAATCCGGGGGAAGCGGGAGTAATAAGCATTTTGGGTAAAGCTAGAGATGGAGCATTACTTGAAGGTATCCACGTAAAGCCGCCCTTTGTTTCTGTAGTCGATATTTACGACTTAACAGTTCAAAAGTTTGAAGTACCAGCGCAAAGTTCGACTAAGGATTTGCAAGACTTATCGGCTAGATTTGCGATCAACTTTCGCCTCGATCCTACTCAAGTTGTGGAAGTAAGAAGAAAACAAGGAACTTTACAAAATATTGTTGCCAAAATTATCGCCCCCCAAACTCAAGAATCTTTTAAAGTTGCCGCCGCTAGACGAACTGTAGAAGAAGCAATTACAAAAAGAAATGAACTAAAGCAAGACTTTGATGAGGCTTTGGGAGCTAGATTAGACAAATACGGAATTATTATTTTAGATACTAGCGTAGTAGATTTAGCGTTTTCCCCAGAATTTGCCAAAGCCGTAGAAGAAAAGCAAATTGCCGAACAAAGGGCGCAAAGAGCGGTTTATGTAGCTCAAGAAGCCGAACAAGAAGCCCAAGCAGACATCAATCGTGCCAAAGGTAGAGCCGAAGCCCAAAGACTATTAGCCGAAACCTTAAAGGCTCAAGGAGGAGAGTTAGTATTGCAAAAAGAAGCCATTGAAGCTTGGCGTAATGGCGGCGCACAAATGCCCAAAGTCTTAGTTATGGGTAGCGACTCTAAAAGTAGCGTACCCTTTTTGTTTAATTTAGGTAATATCAAAGAATAAATTAGGAGACAAGGTATTTACCTTGTCCCCCATTCGTTATTTTATACGCCTACAGTTGAAGATTGATAAGGACTTGTGAGCTTATCTAACTGTTGAACTAATAAACTGAGGAATAAACCAACGTCTGTAACTACACCCACCGATTCTACCGAACCGCGATCGCTTAATTTGGTTACTACCGCCGGGTTAATATCTACACAGACCATTTTTACTCCCGCCGCCGTCATATTTCCCACGCCAATCGAGTGCAGCATTGAAGATAGCATTAGTACCATATCTGCGCCCACTAGCAACTTTGCGTAATCTTCTTGAGCCTTAATCAAATCCATCTGCGTATCTGGCAATGGGCCATCATCGCGGATAGAACCCGCTAGAGAGAAAGGAATATTGTGTTTTACACACTCGTACATCACACCACCTGTCAAAACGCCATTTTCTACAGCTTTAGCAATATTGCCATAACGACGAACATTATTAATTACCTTCAAATGGTGGCGATGACCGCCGCGCACGCTTACCCCGCGCTTCATATCCACACCCAAAGAAGTCCCCATCAGGTTTTGTTCCATGTCGTGGACTGCGATCGCATTTCCCCCTAGCAGCGCTTGTACGTAGCCTTCACGCACCAATCTAGCTAAATGTTCGCCACCTCCGGTATGAATGACTACAGGCCCCGCCGTGACAACTACCTTGCCCCCTTGATCGCGGATTTGGCGCAATTCCCACGCTACTTGCTCAACGACAAGTTCTACCCGACGTTCGCTAGAAACTCCCGCCGACATGAAGCTAAATTCTTGAGTATTGCGTTGTTCTCTTAATTCGGGTTTACGGATAGTGCGGATACCTAATACATCTACTACTACCTGTTCGCCGACTTCTAAATCGCGCAACAGCTTACACCGAGCAATTATCCCTGTGGGAGTTCGCTTTACAGCTACTGCGCCATCCATGCGCTGAGATTGAACTTTTATCCACTCGCCATCGATTCTTACTTCTGTGGGATAAATAGTTGTTACATAAAACTCATCCGGCGATACTCCAGTTTGCACCACAGGTTCTAATTTTGCGTCGCGCTCATCTTGGGGTAAATCTACCGCTCCTAAATCGATTAGTTGCGATAAAATCCCTTCCATTACTTCATGGGAAGGCGCAGATACATTGACTTCGGCGGCGGAAGTGCTTTGTCTTTGTTCTCCCAAGTTAAAATTGAGGACTTTAAAACTACCGCCACTTTCTACGACTAAATCTAAAGCTTGATTGATTAATCCCGAATCGAGTAAATGTCCTTCTAACCTAATGGTGCGGCTTTCTACTGATACATTGGCGCTAACTTCTGCTCTTACAGGTTCCGTTACTCGCAGTGTCAAGCACTTCGCCGCGCCACCAGCTTTAAGAAATTCTGTTAAGGGTGTTTCCATTACCCTAAATCCCGCCGTCGTCAGCCGCTCTTTTAAAGCAGTGCTGGCTTTATTCATCACGACGATAGAATCGATATTGACTGAATTACAGGCAAAATTTACCGCGTCAGCTTCATCAATAGCTATCCGCTTTTCTTCGGGTACGCGCATTTCGATCACGCGGTTAGAGTAAGCATCAAAGGCGGCGGGATAATACAGCAAATAGCCACCACTAAGCGGACAAAAGCAAGTATCTAAATGATAAAATCGCTCGTCCATCAATCGCAGGGATAATACTTCAATATCTAGCCATTTTGCTAAATAAGGGTGCGAATCGAGTTCCGAGCGAAAGCCGTACCCCGCCCACAACCAGCCCCCTTCTCGGTCTAATAAAGCGTCGCCAGCGCCTTCAAAAGGTAAGTCTTTGGGCAATTCGTAGACATGGTAGCCCTTTTCCTCGAACCACTGTTTAAAGTAAGGTTCTTCGCCTTGGCGCTCTTTATGAAAGAAACGGCTAAGAACTACGTTTTCTCCTAAAACTAGCCCCGCATTTGCTGTAAATACCATATCTGGTACGCCTTTTTGCGGTTTAACTAGGTCTACAATGGCATTACCTGCAAGGACGTGGTGTAATTTTTCCCATTGTTCCACCGCGCGATCGCGCGATGATTTATGAATATTCCCTTCCATCCAGGGATTGAT
>JACCVJ010000689.1 GCA_013698215.1 Tatlockia sp.
CCTCCCACAACCATCGCTCAACTTGATTACAAACACGCAGATATAGGAGCAGTGATTTGGTGTACGGGCTATCAGTCTGATTTTAGTTGGATAGAAATGCCCGTATTTGATGACAAAGGCTATCCTATACACGATCGCGGTGTAACGGCTATTGAAGGCTTGTATTTTCTTGGTTTACCTTGGTTATATACTTGGGGTTCGGGTAGGTTTTCGGGGATAGCGCGAGACGCGGGGTATTTGAGCGATCGCATTGCAGCTAGTCAAAACATCAATCTTTTTACCCTTAGTTCATAGTTATTAGCTTCTAAATCGATAGGTGTAAAAGAAATTTTTAGTAGGTAATTCGTCGCAACTAGCCTTATTGTTAGACCTGAAACTTTCGTAGTAATAACTACAAAACCCTTACTCAGGTAGCACTTAATCTAGCAGGACGACAGGAATTTGGCAATTTTAGCAAATAGTGCGAAGGCAAATATTATGCCTGAAGTTACAACCCCCGCCCACAAAACTGGTGACTTTTTTGTAGATTACGAAGAAAAAGTATTTCCCGATGTCAAAGCTGAACCAGGTGAAGAAGCTTTAGTTACCTTCCACACTGTCGCCTTTGAAGGCTCGATTGGTTTTGTAAACTTGCTCCAAGCAACCCGATTGCTGCATAAAGGTTTTGAAACAGCAATTTTGCTTTATGGGCCAGGAGTGACATTAGGCATTCAACGGGGCTTTCCCAAGCTTGGCGATGAACCATTCCCAGGTCAGCAAAACTTTAATAACCAAATTTCTAAGTTTATGTCTGAAGGTTGCAAAGTATACGCTTGTCGCTTTGCCCTGCAAGCTTTATACGGACACGGTGAACCCTCTTTGATTCCGGGGATTCGTCCAATTAATCCCCTTGACGTACTCGACTTAGTTTTAATGCACCGCAAAGATAACGCCTTTATTCTCGACACTTGGACGCTTTGAAAGATGGATTATTCGCGGATAATTAGAGCCGCCGCCGTTCAAATTAGCCCAGTGTTGTTTAGTCGAGATGGAACTACAGAAAAAGTATTGAATGCGATCGCAAAAGCGGCTCTTTCTGGCGCTCAACTGGCAGTTTTTCCTGAAACTTTCATCCCCTACTATCCTTACTTTTCCATCGTACAGCCGCCCGTACTGATGGGGAAAGAACATCTGAAATTGTATGAAGAAGCTGTAACTGTACCAGGGGCGGTAACTGATGCAATTAGTAGAGCCGCTCGATCTTATAACATTGTGGTGGTAGTAGGAGTTAACGAACGCGATCGCGGTTCTTTGTACAATACTCAGCTAATTTTTGATGCGGATGGCACTTTATTACTCAAGCGGCGCAAAATTACGCCTACCTATCACGAACGCATGGTATGGGGACAGGGAGACGGTGCGGGTTTAAAGGTTGTCGATAGCGCGGTGGGATTGGGGGCTTTGGCGTGTTGGGAACACTACAACCCGTTGGCGCGATTTGCTTTGATGGCGCAGCACGAACAAATCCACTGCGCTCAGTTTCCCGGTTCTTTAGTAGGTCAAATTTTTACTGACCAAATCGAGGTAACTATTCTCCATCACGCTTTAGAAGCTGGCTGTTTTGTCGTCAATGCAACAGGTTGGCTGTCAAAAGAGCAAGTCGCCCAAATTACAACCGATGAGAAGCTGCAAAAGGTTTTGAGTGGGGGTTGTAATACCGCCATTATTAGTCCTGAAGGCAATCATTTGTGTGCGCCGATTACTGAAGGGGAAGAAATGGCGATTTCCGATCTTGATTTTTCGCTAATTACCAAACGCAAGCGAATGATGGACAGTGTAGGTCATTACTCTCGCCCAGAATTGCTGCAACTGCAAGTAAATACCAACGAGCAAACAGTAATCAAACCTTTTGAGCAGGTTACAATTGTTGCCAACACTCTTGACTTGTACCCTTTAATCATTCCTGAAACCTAAATCATGGAAACTAAACCGCCTTTACCGCCGTTTACTTTAGAAACGGCAAAAACCAAAGTACAAGCGGCGGAAGATGCCTGGAACACCCGCGAGGCTCACAAGGTGGCGTTGGCGTATACAGAAGATTCCCAATGGCGCAATCGAGATGAGTTTTTTAGCGGACGAGAAGCGATCGCAGCTTTTTTACAACGCAAGTGGGAGAAAGAGTTAGACTACCGACTCAAAAAAGAACTTTGGAGTTTTACAGATAATCGGATTTCTGTCTGTTTTGAGTATGAATGGCATGATCCGGCGGATAACTGGTATCGCTCCTATGGCAACGAACAATGGGAATTTGCGCCAAATGGTTTGATGCAAAGGCGACAAGCCAGTATTAACGATGTTTCAATTCAAGAATCTGAAAGAAAGTTTCGCTAATTTCCGTAACTACAGCGAATTGTTGGGGTTGCCAGCAATTTTTAGCTACTGTACAACTGCAAAACGTGCGCTTTTTTGGGCGTTTGCATTGGCAATCTAATCAAGAAATCATAATTTGCGATCGCCCTCATCATCTAATGAGTGCCGATCTTAATTTTTATCCCCCCAGCACAGAACCGCGCCCGTTTATCTTTCCCACAACCATTGCCTCCTAATGCTAACCTCCCTTGCAGCGCGTCTAAATCAATCTCTTAGTCTGTTGCAAAAGCAAGACATTCAAACCGCGTCCCAAGCCTTAAATATTAGCAATGGCGCTCAAATATTACTAGGCGATGATTGTGCGGCAATTCCTGATGGTGATGGATATTTACTACTCGCCACCGAAGGTATGTTGCCTTTATTAGTTGATACCGATCCCTGGTTTGCCGGATGGTCAGCAATTATGGTAAATGTCAGCGATATCTATGCAATGGGCGGAAACCCGATCGCTGTAGTTGATACTTTGTGGAGCGATCGCCTTGATAACAAAGCTCTGTGGGCGGGTATGAAAGCAGCTTCAAAAGCCGGTAGTGCCACGAAAGTAATGATAATTGCTAAAGTAGAAACAGTTGCTGTTGTCTAGTGATATCTGATGTCGAACTGCCCAACCTGTAGCGCTGCTCGAAGCGTCAAAAATGGCCGAATCCATAAT
>JACCVJ010000699.1 GCA_013698215.1 Tatlockia sp.
GAGCGGAGCGCAAATATAACGGTTGCTGGGCGATCGCATTTGAACTACGAGACTTTACAGTAGTAGTTGATGTTTACGACGGAGAGCTTGCTGTGAAGCCAGAAAATCTTAATCCGATTGACTTGCCCGATGTACGCCGTCAGTTACCAGAGACGGTTCGGCGGATAAAGCGGCTGAGGAATAATGCAGAAATGCTTGACCGGGGTGTTTACCACGCTCTTGAAGGTCTAGGGCGGCAAATATATCTAACCGATTTTGAAGATAAATTATTGACGTTTATGGAGCAATGCTACGGCATTAGTGAATAACACTAAAGGACAAGACAAAGACTTTTACCTTGCACGAACTGCTACAAAGAGAATTTAGAAGAATTATGCACAAGCAAAAAGTGCCACTCCCGCCGCAAATACCTCAGTCTGAAGAAAAGCTAGAAAGAGCAATTTGCTTGTTGGGCAGCCGAACTAAAGTAGAATTAAGTAGCAAACCAGCGCAAGAATTGGTGGCATTAATTGGTCGTTATCCAAATCCACAAGAGGCATCTGTCTGGAAGCAGTTTTTAAAGCAGATGCTTAAATCTAAGCAGCAGTGCTATGGAGATGATGATTAATCACCAAACAAGTAATAGTTGACATTTAGGACGCGGAGCTTGCTGTAAAACCAAAACACCTTAATCCTATTGATTTACCTGATGTACACTGTCAGTTACCAGAGACGCTGAAGCGGATTCGGAGACTGCGTGAGTGCAATCTTCTAGACCGATGTACTTATACGGTTTTAGAGTCATTAGGGCGGCAAATCTATTTAACAGAAGTTGAAGAACTCTTACTATCTTGTTTAGAAGAACATTACAAGGTTAAAAACTAGATGCAGCAAACATCATTGTTTTCTAGAACAATTCAGCAGCTTGCCCCTGGAGCTATTCATGTCCCCAATTGGCTTTCTCTAGAGGAACAGCAGCAATTACTAGAGCAATGTCGTGAATGGGCAAAACCACCTGCTGGTTTGTATACGCCAAAGATGTTGGATGGAAAACCCCTGAGCGTCCGCGTACTGTGCCTGGGGTGGCATTGGTATCCCTACCAATACTCGAAAACCCGCGATGATAACGATCGCCTACCTTGCAAAAGTTTTCCCCAGCAATTGGGTGATTTAGCAGGTCGAGCATTACGAGATACGCTGCCGCAGTACGCTCGATTTCAAACGGATGTAGCCATTATCAATTGGGACGATTGGCAGGCAAAACTTGGAATGCACCAAGACCGCAGCGAGTCGGCATTAGTCCGTAATGCGGGTAGTCCAATTGTTTCGATTAGCCTAGGCGATAGTTGTATATTTCGCTTCGGCAATAACCAAACCAAAGGCGCTCTTTATCAAGACATTGAGTTAAGAAGCGGCGATTTATTTGTGTTTGGCTCAGTCTCCCGTATGGCATATCACGGAGTATTAAAGATTTACCCTGGAACCGCACCACAAGCTTTGGCTTTAAAGCAGGGGCGGCTGAATATTACAATCCGAGAAACAGGTCTTATTGCAGCGATATAAAAAGAGTTTAAGTTTCAAGACAACTCTCCAAACTTAGGACTCCACCAGCCTTTCACCGTATGGAAGTATACTGCTTCTTTGTGTTTATTATCGTTTCTAGCATTAGAGTCGGAACAACGCAGCAAACTTTTTGCTAGATTTTCCTTTTGGTAATGATACTCCTCTAAAGGTTTTTTGCAGACTGGACATGGATGTTGGGTGACTTGAGCATTTGCAGTCTCTTTTCTCTCGCTATTAGAGTGCTTAGTTTGGGGCAGTTCCCACTTTTTATCGCGTTCTGCCCAAAACATGACTAAATTTGAACAGCCACTAACACACTTAAGAAAGTATTTCTTCTTGAGCTTGGGACTGGGAATCTTCGCTAAGTAATTCTGACACTGGGGGCAGCGGGTCCGAGATCGGTTAAGCTGCTCCGTTAGTTGCTGACTTGGTGTTTGGTTTGGAGAGGGTTGGCGCGAAG
Organism: Tatlockia sp.; assembly: GCA_013698215.1. Taxonomy (GTDB): domain Bacteria; phylum Cyanobacteriota; class Cyanobacteriia; order Cyanobacteriales; family Chroococcidiopsidaceae; genus Aliterella. Next base: position 2,003 of record JACCVJ010000699.1, read on the forward strand.
GTTCTCCCCCTTGAGTGGCAGGCTTACTGCTGAGGTAACGAGGAATTACTTGCTTTGCTTTGATTAACGCTGGAGCAAAATAGTCCCGATTCCAGCTAGTTAGATACTGCTGCCAGTCTTGTCGTCCTTGAGAAATCGCATCCAACTTATTTTCCATATCAGCAGTGAAATCGCTCTGGAGCAGTTCGGGTAAGGCATCGACTAAAAAACTGTCTACTTCTAAACCTAGTCCAGTAGGATGTAAGTTTCCTTTTATAAGCTCGGCATACTGCCTTTGTTTAAGGGTTTGAATCGTTGCAGCATAGGTGCTAGGGCGACCAATACCAAGTCGTTCCATTACCTGGACTAATTTGGGTTCGCTGTATCGCGGTGGCGGTTGGGTCTGTTTCTGCTCGTGGTTCGCCTGTTGTAGAGTTAGAGCTTGCCCCTGCTGTAAGAGAGGCAGTTGGACATCATTACTGATATTATTCCAGTATTTGGTGTAGCCAGGAAACTCGATTACTTGTCCTTTGGCTTGCCAGAAAAGATTGCCGGAAGTAGTAACAACGCGAGTTTGGCGCAGCCTAGCACTTTGGCATTGAGAAGCAACACTGCGCTTCCAAATCATCACGTAGAGCGCAAAAGCATCAGTAGATAATTCACCTCGCAAATCTGCTGAAGGTTTGTGAATATCTGTAGGACGGATAGCTTCATGGGCTGCTTGCGCTCCTTTTATTTGTCTGTGGTGCGTTAACTTCTTGGGAACGTTGTCGGGGTCGTGTGCCTGTAGCCAGCGCTGGACTTCGATGCAAAATTCTGGAGCTAGGGCAATACTATCTGTTCTCATGTAAGTGATTAAGCCAGCCTCATACAGCGATTGCGCCACAAGCATTGTTTTTTCCGGGCTGAACTTCAACTTTGCTCCCGCCGCTTGTTGCAGGGAAGAAGTCACAAAAGCTGGGGGAGGAGTGCGAGTAGTAGTTTTCCCTTCAACAGAGACAATATGGTGTGGGTTTGCTATTGCTTGTTGGACTAAACTCTCAGCGTGGGCTGCACTTAAAACTCGACTTGATTCAAGTTTCGTCTGCTCTTTGGTATCGCTAGTATCGTCGAGCAGTGGTATTTGGGATGGCTCAGAGCTAG